>DASUNJ010000408.1:0-3626 GCA_036277235.1 Thermoanaerobaculia bacterium
TGGGAGAGGGGGCCAGGGGGTGAGGGCCCGCCCCCCCGGCAAAATCCGCCGCCACCGTCGTACATGTTCCGCCATCCGGAAAGACGCTGTACGCAACCCGCCCGCCGGCCGCTACCTTGTGCGTACATGCTGGTCGACCAAGGAGGCCCGGAATGCCGAACCCGCCACCATCCTCGTCCTCTCCATCATCCGGAGGGGATGAACGACTCGCTGCTGTGGAAGACCTCCGGCGGGCTCTCAATGCCCTCGGAGAGGTGGACGTCACCCTCACGCTGCGCGCCGAGCAGCTCTCGGACGAGCAATCCCGCGGAGTTCTGGAGTGCATCCTCCGCGATCACCTCGGCAAGGCCATCGCCGAGCTCAAGCAACTCGCCAGGGAGCTGGCCGCGACCCGGCGGCCCCGCCGCCATCGCCGGTCTTCCCCCCGTCCGTGAAAGCCTCCTTCAGGAGATCGACTTGGACAACCTTCGCAACAGCCCTCTCGAAATTGCCGTCATCGAGGCCCTGCGGCAACGCCTCGCCGACTCCCGAATCTCCCAGCGCGAGGCCGAGCGTCTCCTTGGCCTCGGCCACGGGACCCTCGGCAACATCCTGCGTGGCCGGACAGCTCTGAGAATCCAGCATCTCGAGCACCTCGGCCCGCTCCTCGGCTTCACCCCGGAGGAGATCCTGAGCGAAGCTCGCGGCGCTTCCCAGAACCCGGACGACGTCTTTGCCCGGCGCGTCGCCTCTCATGTCGTCGACGAGCTGCTCCAGCGCACCACCACCGTCGACCCTCCCGCCCGCGCAATTCCCAATTCTTGATCAGATCTGCCTCGCCAGTGGCGCCCAAATGGCTCCATTGGCGAGTTTTTGTTAGCATCAGACTGGTGTTTCTGCTTTCTTCGACCGAAATTTCGATTAGCACTAGACATTTCAAGTGAAATGTTCGTATCCTCTTCTCAGGAGCAAGATTTTCTGGATGATGGCCATCGTAAATGGCTATCTGGGTGAGGAGACCAGCAGTCCTGCTGTGGATTCTCTTCCGGGTCATTCCGGCCCGGATGTTCAAAAGGAGCGTGCATGGAGCAGATGACGAAGACGCAGATGGCGGCGGTCGGCGAGGGTCCGGTGCGGATGAACCTGAAGCCGGAGCGGGTGCAGCAGCTTCTTGCCGGGCTGCCCGGCTGGAGGCTGCGGGGGGATGGGAGCGGGCTCGAGAGTGCGCGCCAGTTCACCAATCCTGGTGCGGCGAGCTCGTTCGCGGCCCTGGCCTGCCGGCTTGCGGCCGTGCGTCGCCAGCCGGTGAAGATCGATCTCTCGGGTGGGAAGGTCGTCGTCAAGCTGCAGGGCCATCCCGTGCGCGGCTGCACGGGCGGGCTCACGAGCAAGGTGTTCACTCTCGCCGGACTGATCGGCGCCTAGAAAGGAGGGAATCGTGCAGTGGGCCGGAGCCGAAAAGGAAAAGCCGTCCGAAGGCCTGGTAACCGCGGACGGCCGCTCCAGCGACCGGTCAGTCGACTAGGAGTATCGGCAGTATAAACCCTTCGGGGGCGCGAAAGCGCCCCCGGTTTCCAACAAGGAGCGATATGGAACAACCTACGTCGCAGGCAGATTTCCTGAGTGTGTGGCAGCTCCGTCTGAATGCCCTGGAGGTGAACATCAACGAGCTTCAGCATCTGGACTCCCGGCGTCTGAGGCTCCAGGAGATCCGGGAGGCCGCTGTCGTCGCCCACCAGGACCAGGGCGCGGCCACGGCCGCGAAGCAGGAGGCCAGCCGGAGGTTGGAAGCCCTGCTCGCGGAGGGCCGGACGGTGATGACGTTCCTCAACGCTGGCATTCGGGAGCACTACGGGAAGGACAGCGAGAAGCTGGCCGAGTTCAAGCTCCAGCCTTTCCGTGGCCGCCGTTCGAAAGTCGCGGTGCCGACCTTGCCGCCGGCTCCGCCCCTGCCTGAAGACGCTCGCTAGTTGAGCTTCCGAGGGAGCGCGAGCGCTCGCGCCCCCTCTCTCTTCCCTTTGCTTCCACCGTAAAACCTTTCGTCCTGACGGGCATGGCCTTCGGCCTCCTGGCGAAGGACCTCGCCGTCGAGGAACAAGGCCTGCGGCCGATCCTCGAGCGCATCGGCGCCTCCGGGAAGTCCTTCCGGATGCCGGCCAACTGTTTCGGGGAGGTGCCGATAGGCCACGAGGTTTCGCCCGAACCTATCGCCGTCTCCACGAAATCTATCGGCGTGTCCGCTGAACCTAGCGGCGAGCCGCCGATAGGTTCCGGCGAGGCGGTTATAGGTTAAGGGAAGCCGGCTATAGGTTGTGGCCAGCCGGTTATAGGCTATAGGGAGCCGTTATAGGTTATGGCGAGTCGCCGATAGGTTGTCGGGAGTCGCCGATAGGTTAGGTGGAGCCGCCTATAGGCTTTGGCGAGTGGCCGATAGACCAATGCGAGTCGCCGATAGATTTGCGAGGGTCGCCGATAGGTTATGGAGAGACGCCGATAGACTTTGGTGAGCGGCCGATAGCTTACCGCGTCGCTGCAATGACGTTGCACCTGGCTCCGAAGACATCGAAGTTGACGATTCTCCCAAGCAGAAGTCTTCCTAGGGAGATCGGTGCAAGTCATTGATGCCGTAGAATGATCCTTCCCGGAAGCGCCGCCGGCTCGCGGTCATATCGGTCCATGATCAACTGTATAAGCATCCATTGCCCTCGTGGCGAGAATGCCTATCGGCCGCAACCCTGATTGGATTGACTCGCCTCAGGCCTGGGTTTAGACTTACTAAGTCGTTTGCCTTCTTGACTGTTGCACGCGAGGTGTCAAATCTTGAGGCGTCCTTCGCCTCACCAGTGCGACCGATAGGCAGGAAAGAGGCGGATAGCGACACCAAGGTTAGGCGCGGCAGGTAGATAAGTAGGATGATGAAAGCCACCACCCTTGAGTCCCTCGCCTCAGCCGCGGAGTCGATCGCCACGGTACTTGCCTTGGCTGCGGCGGGTTGGTGGACATTTCTACTTTTCATCAAGAAGCGAGAGAAGCACCCACGGGCAAGAACTACGCATAGTCTCGTTCCGCTTGGTGAGTTGGAAGGCTACAGGTTAATGCGGGTGTCAGTTAAGATAGAGAATCTAGGAGGTGTTCTTGTTGATCTATGTAGAGGAAAGGTTGTTGTTCAAGCTGTTAGACCGCTACCTGATGCTTGGACTGCCACAATCCAACGTGGAGAAGATTTGCCGCGAGGAGATGCCTATGAATTTCCATGGCCTCGCCTCAAGGAGTTTCCCCTTGAGTGGGGAGACAATGGCTACAGAATCGAACCTCTGGAATCAGAGGAGTTTCACTTTGATGTAGTTCTCGGTAGTTGTGTAGAAGCTGTCCAAATCTATAGCTACTTCCAGAATGTTACAGAAAAGCGTCGAGAAATCGGTTGGAATTGTACGACTGTAAAGCTCATTCAAGAGGAGGTGTCGATGGCGAACAAACCACAAGAGCCACCCAGGCCCCCCAAGCCGCTGGGTCCTCCGAAGCCGCCCAGCCCTCAGGGACCACCCAAGGACATAACTTGAAGCCAGGGAACACTAGAAAATAGAGTAATTTTCCCCATAACCAGCGCTAAGAGTCGTGCACTGTCTTAAGGAGAAAGGTATGGCGAA
>DASUNJ010000409.1:0-4873 GCA_036277235.1 Thermoanaerobaculia bacterium
GCCCCCCGCCCGGGAGGGCTACACCTCGACCGCCTGCTCGGCCGGCGGCAGGCACCGCGCGTCGTCGCAGAGCTGAAACCGGACCGCCAGCCGCCCGTGGCCGCTCACCTCGCCCGTCACCTCCACCTTGCCGGTGTAGACCGCGAGCGGACGCCCGCCGGCGAAGCCCGCCGCGACTTCCTCCCCCTGGGGATATTGAAGATTACGCACCGCCGCCCCGCCCTCGACCGCCACCTCCGTCGGCAGCAGGAACTCTTCCGAGGCCGGATTTGCCTGGATGTGCCAGCCCGGCGCGATCTCCACGACCAGCCGGAACGGCTGCCAGGCATCCCCCTTTAGCGGCTCGTCCAGTCTCACCGTCACCAGCCCCGCAGCGGCGCGGGCGAGCTTCTCCACTCCGCTGGCCCCAGCGGTGCGCTCGAACGCGGCGACCTCCTCCACGGGAGCATCGTCCGTGCCGCCCATCTCGGCACGGTGATAGCGCCGCGCCGCGATCGACATCATGCGCGCGCCCTCGGGCGATCCCTGGATCATGGCCGCGAAAGCCTGGAGCGAAGCGCGGGCCTCGCTCCGCCACCCGCTCGTCCCGGTGCGCTCGGCCAGCTCCAGGAGGTTCAGGACCGCCACTGCGTTGCCCGCGGGAGTGGCGCCGTCGAACACGTCCTTGCTGCGGAACAGGAGGTCCGGGCTCTCCGCGGCCACGAAGAAGCCGCCCCCCTCGGGATCGCGCAGCCGGCGGATCTGCTCCTTGGTCAGCTCCACGGCAGCGCTCAGCCAGGACCCGTCCCCCTGCGCCTCGTGGAGCGCCAGCAGGCCGCGCACCAGGAAGGCATAGTCGTCCAGGTAGGCGGAGATCCGCCCCTGGCCCTGGCGCCACGAATGGAGGAGCACGCCCTCGGGCGAGCGCATCCGGGCGAGCACGAAGCGCGCGGCGGTGGCGGCACGCTCGACCAGGGAGGAGTCACCCAACACCCGGCCGGCCACGGCGAGGCCGGCGATGACCATGCCGTTCCAGTCGGCCAGGATCTTGTCGTCCGTCAGAGGCCGATCGCGCCGGGCGCGGGCGATGAAGAGCCTCTCCTCGACGGCCTTGACCTCCCGCAGCAGCTCGTCCGCGTCCATGCGCCGACGGGCCGCCGCCTGCTCGAGACGCTCCGGCAGGTGGAGGACGTACTCGTTCTCCTCGAAGAAGGGAGCACCGTCGAAGCCGAGGATCGGCGCCACGAAGGCGGCGTCTTCCCGTCCCAGGACCTCGAACAGCTCGTCGCGGGTCCAGACGTAGAAGGCCCCCTCGTGCCCATGGGTCTCGGCGTCGATGGCGCTCCAGAAAGCTCCCTCGGGGGAAGTCATCTCGCGCTCGATCCACTGCGCGGTCTCGCGGACGATGCGCGCCGACTGCGCATCGCCGGTGCGGGCGTGCTCGCGGGCATAGAGCTCCAGCAGCAGTCCGTTGTCGTACAGCATCTTCTCGAAGTGGGGCACCTTCCACTCGGCGTCGGTGGCGTAACGGTGGAAGCCCCCGCCGAGCTGGTCGTAGATGCCGCCGCGGGCCATCTGGTCCAGGGTCGCGGAGAGCATTTGCCCCGCTTCCTCGTGCTCCGCGGCCATCTCCAGGCAGAGATAGAGGTTGGACGGCGTCGGGAACTTGGGCGCGCCGCCGAAGCCGCCGTTCCGGGAGTCGAAGCGGCGGCTCAAGGCCTCCAGGGAGCGCACGGCGACCTCCGGACCCGGCGGGGCCACGGCGGGCTGGACGCGCTGCTCCAGGTAGCGCCCCATGGCGTTCGCCATCTCCTCCGCCTGCATCTGCACCTCTTCGCGGCGCTTGTTCCAGGCTTCCGAGAGCCCTTCGAGCACGCGGCCGAAGCTCGGCCGGCCGTAGCGCTCGTCGGGCGGGAAGTAGGTTCCGGCGTAGAACGGCTTCAGGTCCGTGGTGAGGAACACCGAATTCGGCCAGCCCCCCTGGCCGGTGAGGATCTGGGTGGCGGCCATGTAGATCTCGTCGATGTCCGGC
Source organism: Thermoanaerobaculia bacterium (assembly GCA_036277235.1). Classification (GTDB taxonomy): domain Bacteria; phylum Acidobacteriota; class Thermoanaerobaculia; order Multivoradales; family UBA5704; genus DATMER01. The sequence continues at coordinate 2,012 of DASUNJ010000409.1, forward strand.
CGCTCCTCGCGGTCCACCTTGATGTTGACGAAATCCCGGTTCATCTGCTCGGCCACCTCGGGCGAGGAGAACGACTCCCGCTCCATCACGTGGCACCAGTAACAGGTGGAATACCCGACGGAGACGAAGATCGGCTTGTCCTCGCGGCGGGCCTTCTCCAGGGCCTCGGGACCCCAGGGGTACCAATCGACCGGGTTGTGCTGGTGAAGAAGAAGGTACGGACTGCTCTCGCCGGCCAGGCGGTTGGTGTGGGTCGTGTCGTGCGCGCTCATGATGATGCCCTCCCCGCCCTTACGCTACCACTCCTCGGCAGCTACCGGAGTGACGGGCTGGACCGGCCCGAGCGGAGCGTCGCCGGGGTAGAGCACGCGCTCCAGGAAGAGCCCGGAAGGCGGCGCGGTCCATTCGGCGGGAAGCCCTCTTTTACCCTTTGGCCCCTCCGTGGCCAGCAGGGAGAGAAACGAGGAGCGGTCGAGCTCGCCCGCGCCCACCTGCACCAGCGTGCCCACCACGCGGCGGACCATCTTCCAGAGGAAGTGGGAGGCGGCCAGGCGCACGAGGATCAGGGCGCCGTCGGCGGCCACCTCGACCCCTTCGACGACCACGATCGTGCTCGGCTGCTCGGCAGGGCGCTCGCAGAACAGGCGGAAGTCGTGCCGGCCGGGAAGGGACGCGGCGGCCTCGGCCATGCGCTCCACGTCGAGGGGCCGCTTGACCCACCAGACCCAGCGTTTGGCAAAGGCGGTGCGGCGCCGGGAGATCTGGTAGAGGTAGGAGCGGGAGACCGCGGAATGCCGGGCGTGGAACTCGTTCGGCACCGCCGCCATGCCGAGCACGTGGATGTCCGGAGGCAGGAGGTCGTTGACCGCGCGCCGGAAGGCGCCGGGCTCGACCGGCTTGGCCAGCCGCAGGTGGGCGACCTGGGCGAGCGCATGGACGCCGGCATCGGTCCGCCCCGATCCGCCGATCTCCTTGACCGCCCCGCCGGCCTCCTCGATAGCCCGGCGCAGCTCCCCCGTCACCGACCGCGCGTTCTTCTGCTCCTGCCACCCGTGGTAGCGCGTCCCCTCGTACTCGATGTTCAGGCGGTAGGTCGGCATGGGCGGGGATTATAGGAGGTGGCCCCCTCTACCCACCGCGTAGCGGCCTCCCGGCGCAGGTAGAGGGGTCTACCCAACGCACGGCGGCCTCCCGGCACGGGTAAAGAGGGCTACCCGTCGGGTAGAGGGGTCTACCCGCTGGGGAGAGGAGTCTACCCAACGCACGGCGGCCTCCCGGCACGGGTAAAGGGGGCTGCCCGTCGGGTAGAAGGGTCTACCCGCTGGGGAGAGGGATCTACCCAACGCACAGCGGCTTCCCGGCGCGGGTAGAGGGGGCAACCTCCTCCCTAACGCATACGCGTCAACTTTGGCTCGGAAGAGGGCGGGGGCTCCCTCTCCCGCGCAGCGGGGGAGGGCAGGGGAGGGGGCTCTTTACTCGTTGATCCCGAGATGCTTCCGTAGGAAGTTCCGCAAAGATGCATTGCGCCGCGCCGCCAAGTCATAGCCCTCCAGGATCGATAATGGCTGCGCTGAGCCGATACGCAAATTGTTCAGGTACTCCATTCCTCCTTGGAGTGAAATTGCATCCTCCAGGCCATGGCGCCCCAAGTCCCGCAGGAAGCGAAAGACCTCCAGGAAGTTCGACTTGCCCGAGGCGTTGCCCCCGACCACCACGTTCAGCGGACGGAGTTCCACCTCCAACTTATCGAAGCTCTTGAAGTTCGAGACCTTGATCTTGGTGATAGCCATGGCGTTGCCAGGATCCTTCAGTCCTGTGCCGCATAGTATAGAGGGAACATTGAAGAGCCCCCTCCCCATCCCTCCCCCGCTGCGCGGGAGAGGGGGTTCCCCCGCCCTCCCTCTCAAACTTCCTGATTCAGCAGCAAGGCTCCAGGGCGGGAGATCTGAGACGAGCGACTGGCCCCACGGGACGGGAGGCTTGCCCCGCAGGGCGAGGGGCATCGAGCGCAGGGCGAGAGGCTCCGCACGCGGGGCAAGGGGCATCGAACGCGGGGCGAGAGGCATCGAACGCGGGGCAAGAGGCATCGAATGCGGGGCGAGAGGCATCGAACGCAGGGCGAGAGACATCGAACGCAGGGCGAGAGACATCGAGCGCGGGGCGAGAGACATCGAGCGCGAGGCGAGGGGCATCGAACGCAGGGCGAGGGGCTCCGCACGCGGGGCGAGGGGCTTGCCCCATGACAGGAGAGGCTTGCCCCACGAGATGAGGGACTTGCCCCACAGGATGAGAGGCTTGCCCCAAGGGACTTGCGACGTCAGCTCTGGGTGGAGGCCCGGAGGAGCCGGCGCGCGTCCCTACGATCGTGGTCCTCGGAGCACGCCCTCCGGGGCTCCCCTCGGAGCCTGGAGGGCCGTGCTAAGATACTGCGGCTTTCCTGCCCAGACGGGCACCTTCAACTGTACGTTCCAGGGAGATCGCCATGAAGAAAGCTCTGATAGCCGTAGCCGCCATCGCCTTGCTCGTTCCCGCCTTCGCCGCCGCCCACGATCATCACGCCGCCTCCTGGACCGGCTGGGTCACCGACGACCACTGCGCCGCCAAGGGCGCCAACGCCGACCACGCATCCTGCGCTAAGAAGTGCCTGGAGAACGGCGGCAAGCTGGTCTTCTACAACTCCGCCGACGAGAAGATCTACAGCCTCGACAACCAGAAGCTCGCCGAGGAGCACATCGGCCACGAGGTCGTCGTCAAGGGCACTGCCGAGGGCAACGCCATCAAGGTCGAGTCCATCGAAGAAGCCAAGAAAGCCAAGTAAGGCTGACTGATCCCGTTCCCCCTCTCCCTGGCCCTCTCCCCCGT
>DASUNJ010000410.1:0-5074 GCA_036277235.1 Thermoanaerobaculia bacterium
GCCGTCGAGGGCACGGGCCTGGGCACCTGGGACTTCAACCCGGTCATCGGCCGGATGACCTGGTCGGAGCGCTGCAAGGAGATCCACGGCCTGCCCCGGGACGCCGAGATCGATTACGGCGAGTACCTGGTCCGCATCCACCCCGAGGACTGGGACCGGGTTCACCACGCGATGCAGGAGGCGCTGGATCCGTCGAGCCCGGGCGGCTACGAGGTCGCCTACGAGGTCGAATACCGCGCCCTGGCTGCGGAAGGCGCGGTGCGCTGGGTCATCTCCCGCGGCTGTACCTTCTTCCGCGGCGAGGGGGCGGACCGCCACGCCACCCGCTTCATCGGCACGGTCATGGACGTGACCGGGCGCAAGCAGGCCGAGGAGGAGCTGCGCCAGGCCAAGGAGGAGGCCGAGGCCGCGAACCGCGCCAAGGACCAGTTCCTCGCCACCCTCTCGCACGAGCTGCGCACCCCGCTGACCCCCGTGCTCGCCCTGGTCTCCGGCCTGGAGGGGGACGGCCGCATGCGCGACGTGGCCGACCGCCTCGCCATGATCCGCCGCAACGTCGAGCTGGAGGCCCGGCTCATCGACGACCTCCTCGACCTGACGCGCATCGCCCGCGGCAAGCTGGAGCTCCAGCGCTCCGTCTGCGACGTCCGCTCCCTGGTCGAGCACGCCATCCAGATCTGCTGCGCCGAGAGCTGCGATGCCGGCCGTCTCAAGGTCGTCATCGAGCTCGCGGCCTCGGAGCACCGGGTCTGGGGGGATGGCTCGCGCCTGATGCAGATCTTCTGGAACCTCCTGCGCAACTCGGTCAAGTTCACGCCGGAAGGCGGCACGATCGTGGTCCGCACCTGGAATGCCCTAGGGGAGCTGGTCGTGGAGATCACGGACACCGGGGTGGGGATCGAGCCGGGCTCGATCCCGCAGATCTTCGAGGCCTTCTCCCAGGGGGCTCCCGCCCGCGGCGGCCTGGGCCTGGGGCTCTCCATCAGCAAGGCCGTCGCCGACCTGCACGGCGGCCGGATCACGGCGCTGAGCCCGGGCTACGGCCTGGGCGCGACCTTCCGGGTCGAGCTGCCCACGGGAGGCTGGCCCGCCGAGGCCGAGCCCGCGCCGAGCCAGGCGCCGGAGCCGCCGGCCCGCCGCCCCCTGCGGCTGCTCCTGGTCGAAGACCACGCCGACACCGCCGAGGCCATGGCCGAGCTGCTGCGCTCCCTGGGGCACGAGGTCCGGGTCGCGATGAGCGTGGCCGCGGGGCTCGACGCCGCCGCGGCGGAGATCGGCTCCGGCGCCGGGATCGACCTCGTCATCAGCGATCTCGGTCTGCCGGACGGCAACGGCATGGACCTGATGCGCCAGCTGGTCTCGCGCTACGGCCTGCGCGGCATCGCCTTGAGCGGCTATGGCACCGAGGACGACGTGCGCCGCAGCCTGGAGGCCGGCTTCTCCCGCCACCTCACCAAGCCGGTCAACTTCAAGGCGCTCGAAGCCGTCATCCACGAGACCGCGGGCGCGCGGCCGGCGTGAGGGTCTCCAGCCTCGCCTGCACCTCGGTCTGCAGACGGTACATCCGCAAGAACTGGCCTACGGTGACGGAGAAGAGCTCGTCCAGGTTGGGCTGCAGCAGGGTGAGCGGCAGGGGCAGGGGCGGCAGCTCCGGCATCTCGGCCAGGGGATCGTCGAGCCGGCCCGCCAGGCTGTCGAGCATGGCCACCGTGTAGAAGAAGCTGATCGGCTGCACGTCGAGGACGCTCAGGACCCTCTCGAGCGTCTCCAGCTTGGGCAGCTCCCGCCCGTTCTCGTACTTGGAAAGCTGGCTCTTGCCGATCCGCGCCTCGCGGGAGAGCGCGAGCTGGCTGTACCCCCGCATCTCGCGCAGCAGGGCGAGCGTCCTGCCCAGATTCCCGAACATCCGCATGGCCGTAGCATAGCCGCAATTGGCGAATTTGGTTGCCGAATCACGGAACATGCCGGTCGCACGCGATAGGCGCGTTTTCCCGTACAATACCGCTCGGACCGAGACTTGGCGCAACGGCTCTTTCAACAGGTAACGATGGCTCGACCGCTCGAATACGCGAATGACGCCCCCGCGCCCGCGGGGATCCTGAAAGCCCCTACCGGCATTCCCGGGCTCGACGAGATCACGGCCGGAGGCCTGCCCGCCGGGCGTCCCACGCTCATCTGCGGCAGCGCCGGCTGCGGCAAGACCCTGATGGCCATGGAGTTCCTCGTCCGCGGCGCGACCGAGTACGGAGAGCCCGGCGTCTTCATGAGCTTCGAGGAGGGGATCCAGGAGCTGACCGAAAACGTCCGCTCCCTGGGCTTCGATCTCGACGAGCTCGTGGAACAGGAGAAGCTCGTCATGGATTACGTCCACGTCGAGCGCAGCGAGATCGAGGAGACCGGCGAGTACGACCTGGAAGGGCTGTTCATCCGCCTGGGCTTCGCCATCGATTCGATCGGCGCCAGGCGGGTCGTGCTCGACACGCTGGAGGTCCTCTTCGGCGGCCTGCAGAACGAGTCGATCCTGCGCGCCGAGCTGCGGCGCCTCTTCCGCTGGCTCAAGGACCGCGGGGTCACGGCCGTGATCACCGGCGAGCGCGGCGAGGGGGCCCTGACCCGCCACGGCCTGGAGGAGTATGTCTCCGACTGCGTGATCCTCCTCGATCACCGGCTCACGGACCAGCTCGCCACCCGCCGGCTGCGCGTGGTCAAGTACCGCGGCAGCCTCCATGGCACGAACGAGTACCCGTTCCTGATCGACGAGCGCGGCATTGAAGTGCTGCCCGTCACCTCGCTCTCGCTCGCCCACGAGGCATCGAGCGAATACGTCTCCTCGGGGGTGCCGGGGCTCGACGAGATGCTGGACGGCCAGGGTTTCTTCCGCGGCAGCAGCGTGCTGATCTCGGGGACCGCGGGCACGGGCAAGACCAGCATCGGCGCCCACTTCGTGGATGCCGCCTGCCGCCGCGGCGAGCGTTGCGTGTACTTCGCCTTCGAGGAATCGCGCAGCCAGGTGGTGCGCAACATGCGCTCCATCGGCATCGACCTCCAGCCCTGGGTGGACGAGGGGCTGCTCGTGTTCCACGCCTCCCGGCCGACGCTCCACGGGCTGGAGCGGCACCTGGTCACCATGTACAAGATCATCCGCGACTTCCGGCCGCGGGTCGTGGTCGTGGACCCGATCACGAACTTCCTGGCCGTGGGCGGCGAAGAGGAGGTCAAGAGCATGCTGATGCGCCTGATCGACTTCCTCAAGCAGCACCAGGTCACGGCGCTCTTCAGCAGCCTGGTCCACGGCGACTTCGCGGAGCAGACGGAGGTGGGCGTGTCGTCGCTCATGGACGCGTGGCTGCTGTTGCGGCAGAATGAGCTCAGCGGCGAGCGCAACCGCACGATCTACGTCCTCAAGTCGCGCGGCATGGCGCACTCGAACCAGCTCCGCGAGGTGCTGCTCACCGGCGAGGGAATCCGCCTGGTGGATCCCTACCTGGGCTCCGACGGGGCGCTCACCGGCGCGGCGCGGCTGGCGCAGGAGGCCAGGGAGAAGGCCGCGGCCATGGCACGGCAGCAGGAGGTCGAACGCCGCCGGCGCGAGCTGACGCGCAAGCGCGAGGCGCTGGAGGCCCGTCTGGAAGCCCTCCGCCTGGAGTTCGAGGCGGAGCAGGAGGAGACCGAGAGGATCATCGCCCAGGAAGAGGCCCGCGAGGCGCGGCTCCTGGAGGACAGGACGGACATGGCCAGAGTCCGCAAGGTGGAGGCCAACGGAAGGCCGGCCACGGAGGTAGAGCAATGAGCACGAGCACCATGGCGCAGGGCCCCCCGGACCCGAGCTTCTACGATCTGCGCCTTTACGTTGCCGGCCAGACCCCCAAGTCGGTGGCCGCCCTGGCCAACCTGAAGCGGTTCTGCGAAGAGCACCTGGCGGGCCAGTACAAGATCGAGGTCGTGGACCTGGTCGAGAACCCCAAGCTGGCGCGCAGCGACCAGATCCTGGCCATTCCGACGCTGGTCCGCCGGCTGCCGGAGCCGATCCGCAAGATCATCGGCGACCTGTCCAACTCGGAGCGCGTGCTGGTGGGGCTGGAAATCCACGCCCGGAGCTGACGGCCGATGTCTGGCACTCAGGAACACACCGTCGGCGGAGTCCCGTACTCGTTCCGGCTCTACGTGACCGGCGCCACCCCCGGCTCCAGCCGCGCCATCGCCATGATCAAGGCGTTCTGCGAGCAGTTCCTGAAGGGCAGGTATCTTCTGGAGGTCGTAGACGTGTACCAGCAGCCCGCGCTGGCCGACGAGGAGAGGATCTTCGCGACGCCGACGCTCGTCAGGACGTCGCCGCTTCCCTTCCGCCGGATCGTCGGCAATCTTTCGGACCCCCATCGGCTTCAGGCAGGTTTGGGGATCTCCCTATGATTTCGCAAAGGCACGCTTCAGAGATCGAAGAGCTGCGCGCGCAGTTGGAGGAGGCGGAGGAGACGCTGCGCGCCATCCGTAACGGCGAGGTCGACGCACTGGTGGTGACCGAGCGCTCCACGGAGAGGGTCTACACCCTCAAGAGCGCGGACCGCCCGTACCGCCTGATGATCGAGTGCATGCGGCAGGGCGCCGTGACCCTCACCGCCGACGGCATGGTGCTCTATTGCAACGCCAGCTTCGCCGGGATGCTCGGGGTGCCGCTCCAGAACATCATCGGCTCCGAGGTGCAACGCCTCGTCGAGCCTTCCAGCCGCGACCTCTTCGCGGCTCTCCTGCGGCAGGAGGACAACGGGCAGGGCGAGATCCTGCTCCAGGCGGCCGGAGGCGATCCGCTGCCGGTCTACGTCGCCTTCAGCGAGCTGCCGCTGGAGGAGCCGGGGGAGCCGGTGCTGTGCATGGTGGTCACCGACCTCACCGAGCAGAAGCGCAGCGAGCGCCTGGAGCGGGCCTGGACCACGGCGGAGGCGATGAACCAGGCCAAGGACCGCTTCCTCGCCACGCTCTCGCACGAGCTGCGCACCCCGCTCACGCCCGTGCTCGCCGTGGTCTCCTCTCTGGAGGGGGACGGCCGGCTGCCCACCCACTTCCGCCGCGAGATCAG
>DASUNJ010000411.1:0-6255 GCA_036277235.1 Thermoanaerobaculia bacterium
CTCGACCTGGTCGGCAAGCAGGACAGGCTCTACTTCGCGCCGGGCAGCCAGTTCCGCTACAGCAACACGGGCTACGCCCTGCTGGCCCTGATCGTCGAGAAGGTCTCCGGCCGGTCGTTCGCGCAGTTCCTCGAGGAGAACGTCTTCGACCCGCTGGGGATGGCCGGAACCGTGGCCTACGAGGAGGGTATTTCCAAAGTGGAGCGCCGGGCCTACGGGTATAGCGCGAAGGGCGGCGAGAGGGACGGCCGTTACGAGCGCACCGACCAGAGCCTCACCAGCTCGGTCCTAGGGGACGGCGGCATCTACTCGTCGGTCGAGGACCTGTGGCGCTGGGACCAGGCCCTGTACGGCACGCGCCTGCTGCCAGCCGAGACCCTGGAGATGGCCTTCCAGGCCGGCACGCCCACCTCGGACCAGCCCGGCAGCGGCTACGGCTATGGCTGGTACGTGGCTTCGCACGGGGGGACGCGCAAGGTCTGGCACTACGGCGAGACCATCGGGTTCAGCACGTACCTGGCCCGCTACCTGGACAAGCGGCTCACGATCATCCTGCTCACGAACCGGAACGACAATTTCCTCGGGCCGACGGTGGATCGCATTGCCGATGTGATCCTCGCCACGCCGTGAGCCGACAGCCTGGGGCCCGAACACTCGCCCGGCACTTGTTCGGGTCAGCACCTCGGTTTCGTCGGCCCCAAGCGCATCGACATCCCGAGCGACGCGCAGGACCCGGGCGCGCCGCCCTACCGGCTAGAGGCATGATGGGCCCCCGGAAGGCCCACGACCAGAGGCCTTCCTATGGAAGCCGCCCAGCTTTCCCGGTCGATGCTTGCACATGGAGTAGAATTACAAGCATGAAGCTGCACCTCTACAAGACAATCCGCCTCATCGAGGGATGGCGGTGCCACGCACAGCGTTGCGTTTGAACCGATCGAAGGGGCCCGACGGATGACGACGACCACCTCGCCATCCCTGCAGAGCGGTGAGTCCGCGACCTCGCTCCGCCGCGTTGGAGGTTTCTCGGAAGACGAGTTCCGCCTCCTCTTTCACCAATACAATCAGCCGATCTACAACTTCTTCGCCAACCGTGGATTCTCCCGAGAAGAATCGAGGGACCTTACTCAGGAGACCTTTCTGGAGGCCCATCGTTGTGCCGAAACTTTTCGGGGGGAGTCGAGGCCCGGGACTTGGATCTTTGCCATTGCCAAGAATCTCTGGCTCCGTGCTATCCGTGATCGGGGCAGAGCGAAGAGGAATGCTGAGATTGTCTCCCTCGATATCATGGCGGAGGCCGGCCAGTTGCCGGCTGCAGGATCGCAAGCTGGCGGGGTTGCTGAGCAGCCTGACCCGTTGGAAAACGTGCTTGGCGCAGAGAGGGCGACATTGCTTCGAGCTGCAATGGGCGAGTTGCCCGGGAAGATGAGAAGTTGTATTTTTCTCTATGCCGTTCACGATCGCAAATGTCGAGAAATTGCGGATGTACTTCGGATCTCCGAAGGCACGGTCAAGTTCCACCTGTCTCAAGCACGGGAGAGGCTGAGGCAGCGATTGGCAGGACACTTTACGGAAGTAACCTAGGCTAGTGGGGCCAGTGATGAGTAAACCTGAGGCGACACTTCCAGAGGCTCTTCGAGCCATGATGGATGCCGACTCAAGGGTTGGTAGTCACCCGGAACCGGAGGAATTGCTCGCATATAGCTCTGGGGAGACTCCAAAAGAGAGGAGCGAGGAGATCGAAGCTCACCTGGTCTCTTGCTTCGACTGCGCGCAGACAATTCTGGATCTGGCTTCCTTTCCCGAGGTCGAGTTGCGCGACCAAAACCTTCGGCGAACTACCGAGGAGGAGGACGCCGATTGGCGTGCGATTCGGGAGCGCCTGGTTGGCGAGAAGAGGCTCCCTCGCCCCTCCGCGATCAGGCGCCTGATACGGCCGGCTCAATTCTCCTCTCCGACACACAAGCTGGCGGCGGGTTTGCTCCTTGCGGTAGTGGGACTTTCTTCTTGGATAGTCGCCCTCAGGCACCAAGTCCAAACGCTCTCCGAGCCTCATGTAAACGTCTATGCTCAAGAGCTCACGCCTGTGGCGAAGGATGACACGCGAGACCGCAGCTCTAGCGGAGATCTATCCGTGCCCGCCGACAAGGAAAACCTCCTCCTGATCCTGGCACTGGGAGACTTCGAAGACTTTTCGGATTACCGAATAACACTTGAACGTCGCGGCGCAACGGCTTGGGAGAGGGCGGGGATCACCAGAAACCCAGACGGTAGCCTGAGCATCGTTTTGCCACGAAGCTCACTCCTTCCTGGCCCATACTCCATTCGCGTCTACGGCTTGGCCGCTGGGGGCTGGAAACCGCTTGCAACATACCAGTTCACGATTTCTTACAACGCAAAAAGTAGGCCACGTTGATCAGAGGCCTTCTTCGGCTTGCCATTCTGCTCGCTTTCTTCGGGGCCTGCCGTCGCGAGCAGTCCGCAGGTGACGCCCCCCAATCGAGCCTCGAGCTCTTCCCCTCCGCTCCACGAGAAGAAGCCACTTTAGCAGCTGGTGATTCACATCGCTATCTGGCAAATCTCACACCCGGCCAGGCTCTTCACGTTGAAGTAGAACAGCAGGGTACTGATCTTGTTGTTGAAGTTGCATCGCCAGCGGGGCAGCGTGTACTTAAGGTGGACAGCCCGACCGGGCGCTACGGATCAGAGTCTGTTTGTATCGTAGCAGAGAGTCGGGGTGCTCACAGAATCGACATCAGGGCACTCAAACGGACTGAGCCGGGGCGTTACATTATTAGCTCCAGCACACCGTCCTCGGCGACATCACAAGACCGCACATGCATGAACGCATGGATTGCATTCAACGACGCGGAGCGGCGATGGAGACTCGCGGAAGAAAGTGGCTCGGCGAAATCCGATCTGCTGCGAGGATACGAGATTGCCAGGGAGCTCTGGCGCCGTTCCGGCAAGCGCTTCCAGGAAACCTTCACGGTTGGCCAGATCTGCAGACGTTGGTCCGATCTAGGATATATATCCAGAACAGCCCACTGCTATGAGGAGGCCCTCGCGCTGGCGCGTGCTCTCGGGGATCGGCGGCAGGAGCTCACGTTCCGAAGCCATTCTGGAGATTCTCTGCGGCTCCTGGGAGAATTGACACGAGCGGAGTCAACTCTCAACGCCGCACTTGTCCTCGCACGAGAGTTGAGGGACCGGAACGAAGAGGCCACTGTTCTCAACAACTTGGCCCTACTCTCTCGAACCCGTGGCGATGTACACCAGGCAGTCGGAAATTATCGCCAGGCGCTGGCCCTCTATCGTGCCCAGGGCGAGCAGGGAGCGGAGGCTGTCACGCTCCACAATCTGGGCGTGAGCGATATATTTTTGAGTCGCTATCCGGAAGCCCTGGATGTCCTGTACAATGCTTTAGCGATCCAGCAGCGCCTCCATCGATCTGCCGACCAAGCGACCACGCTCACCTCGATAGGCTGGGTGCATTTCCTTGCCGAGGACAGTCCAACGGCCATCACGTTTTACCAGGAAGCGATCAAGCTGAGCCGGAACCATGGCTATCGGCCAGAGGAGGCCGCGGCACTGGACAGGGCTGCGAGCGCATACCGTGAGCTCCGCATGTTTCCCAAATCTTTGGATGCCTACCGGTCCGCTCTCTCCATCGCTAACGAGTTGGGGAATCGCCGTGACATCGCACATACCGTGGTGAACGTGGGTTGGCTCCTGCAGGAGTGGGAGCATCCGAAAGAAGCAAAGAAAGAATTCCAACGCGCACTGCCTCTCTTCCGCCAACTCGGAGACCTGTCCGGCCTCGCCCATGCTTTGGTCGGCTTGGCGCACGCAGAGCGTAGCTTGAAACGTCCCGAGAATGCACTCCGGCAGATGGAACAGGCGTTGACGGTGGTGGATCGTTTGCGGATCTCGGAACGCGCCTGGGGGGCCAGCTCCCGGGCCGATCCGTTCTGGCAGGACTATACAGAATTTTACGTCGATCTCCTGATGGAGTTACACAGCGGGGACTCCCTCGCCGGTTGGGATGTCCGTGCCTTCGAGACCAGCGATCTGGCCCGAGCCCGGGGGTTGGTGTCCCTGATCCAAGAGTCGACGATCGGCGTCCGTTCGAGCGCCTCTCCCGACCTCCTGTCGAAGGAGCAGGCTGTTCAGGAGCGACTCAATGCCGTCGAGGAGCGGCGGCTGGCGCTTCTCTCCATGGAGGAGCCTCCCGGTGAGGAGATCGCTCTCTTGGAACGAGCTCTCCGCCGGCTTCGCGTGGAATACGACGACGTCCAACGGGAGATCCGCATCGCGGCTCCGCGTTTCGCAGAGCTCCGGGATCCCGAGCCGGTACCGTTGCCTGTTCTCCAGAAGTGGCTCGACCCCGAAACCCTCCTTTTGAGCTATGTGCTCGGTGAGGACCATGGTTTTGTGTTTCTCGTTGGCCGGAACCTCTTTGAATCGCGTGTGCTGCCCGGCCGGAAGAGCATCGAGCAGGTGGCCAAAGCCGTATATGAGAGCATGGCCAGCAAACCTCGAACCGACGCCCAGACTCAGTACAAGCAGGCAGCATCCAAGCTCAGTGAGATGGTCCTGGGCCCCGTCAAGGAAAAATTAGGGAAGCATCGATTGCTTGTCGTTCCGGACGACATGTTGCACTACGTTTCTTTTGCCGCACTACCAGCGCCCAGTTCAATCGGTCGCGAGCTACGACTGCTGGTCGATGACCATGAAATCGTCTATCTTCCTTCAGTCGTGGCCCTCGCGGCCTTCCGACGACGAGTTGACATACTGGGCACAAGGAACGTCGGAGGCAAGCCAGTCAAGTGCCTGGCCGTCATCGGCGACCCGGTATTCCGCGGCGACGACGAGCGTGTCGGGAAGACCGCAGTAAGCGAGAGGAACGCCCAAACCGGAGCTACGAGCTCCAAAGGTTTCGCCCGCCTTCCGTTCTCCAGGCAAGAGGCCGAGTCGATCTTGCAGATGGTTCCTCAGGATCGTCGAATGGCGGCCCTCGATTTCGCCGCCAACAAAGAGCTTGTGCGCCGAGGGGATCTTGCCGGCTGTTCGATTCTTCATTTCGCCACCCACGCGGTGATTGACGAGGAGCATCCAGAGTTGTCGGAGATCGTCCTCTCCCTGGTCGACCGGCACGGCAAACCAGTCGATGGGCACCTTCGTTTGCATGAGATCTACGGGCTCGATCTTCCAGCCGACCTGGTGGTCTTGAGCGCCTGTCGCACTGCTCTGGGACGCCGAGTCCGCGGTGACGGCCTGGTCGGCCTGACTCGTGGCTTTGCCTATGCAGGTGCGTCGCGCCTGGTCGTGAGCCTCTGGAGAGTCGATGATCGCGCCACTGCCGCACTCATGACGCGCTTCTACGAGGGAGTCTTGCGGCACGGGCAACCGCCGGCAACGGCCCTGCGCGAGGCGCAACTCTGGCTTCGTCAACAGAAGAAGTGGCAGGCGCCCTACTACTGGGCTCCCTTCATCCTCCAAGGCGACTGACGCTGATCTGACCCAACCGTTTTTCCCGGGTGGTAACTAACCTGTCTAGAGGGGAGTGAAGCCGCCCCCACCCAGCGGGACTGCATCAATGCCGGTGCATGCCCTCGACAGGAGAGTTCTACCATGAAAACGCAGAAGAAAGATCATTCCAGCCCAGTCATACCCCAACTGCGCACGGAAACTCCTTCCCAAGCCAAGAGCGGAGGCGATCCTGATCCGGGGCCAGACACCGGTACGAAGGGTGACAAGAAAATCTCACCTTTGCCCGAAGGCTCATAAGTCCGGGAATCCTTTGGAGAGATAACCGAATGTCTGAGAATTTTGACCATGGGTACGCCCTCTTGATCGGAGTCGGTGCGCACTCCTATCCAAGTTGGTCACTTCCCGTTACAGTGAAGGACGTCAGCGCGCTGCGACACGTCTTGACCCACCGCAAACACTGCGCCTATTTAAAGGATGAGCGGCACATGCGTCTGCTATGTGACGAGCGCGCCACTAGAGCCAACATTCTCGCGGCGTTGGATGACCTCGCCGCAGCGGTGGCGAAAGACCCCGTCTCGACGGCGGTGGTGTACTACTCCGGACATGGTTGTCTCCAGAAGGATCAGAAGTACTTCCTCGTGCCCCATGACGTTGATCCGCGCAAGCTTGCGGCGACCGCCTTGCGAGCAGAAGACTTCACCAGAAAGCTTCGAGACATCAGAGCGCAACGCCTCCTGGTGATCCTCGACACCTGCTATGCGGAAG
>DASUNJ010000412.1:0-5865 GCA_036277235.1 Thermoanaerobaculia bacterium
CGTGCGGCCGGATGCCGGCCCCGTTACCCCCGAGTTGGTCAAGACCCTAGCCGAGAACGTGGATTGAGCCGCCACCTGGGCCCGCCACCTCACCGTGATCGACGCCTGAGGCTCGCGCAGGCCGCATCGGGCTAAGGCTCGGTCAGATCTTGCCGACCACAAAGTCGTCGAGCTGCACTGTGAAGCCGGGTTCGCCACTGCATGAAGGGTGCAGTTGAAGGGACCTTGCCGCCTCGGATGTCGTCGCAGAGCCTTCGAGAGCCGCCCATTCGGCGCCCGGCGGACCAGCGGCCGAGCCGAGTGGCTCTGGGCCTTCGGTGCAACGATCGTCAGAGTACTGATAGGCATTGACCGAACAGAAGTACGAGGTGCCCGAGGTGCTTCGCAGCCGGGCACCAATGCGATATGGCGTCTTCGGCTGAGCTGCCATACAGGGACCGACGATGGTCAGACTGCCTCCGGAATCGGCCACAGCATTCAGGACGCCATGATCGGCTGGGTCTTGAGATACCGTAGCGCCGGCAGACGCCGTCCAGCCTTGCGCATCCTTGTCGAAGCCGCAGTTGTTTGCGGCCAGGAGGTTTCCGGACGAGTCGTGGCAGCTTGCGGCCACTGGCGCCGTACCGAGAATGCTGAGTAGCGCGAGATTGACAAGAGTACGCATGCCTCTCCTCCTAGCCTTTTACGGCTCAATCTGGTTCCAGAAAGGGCCCGGTCGAACGAGGGCCCATCCCCGCGAGGATGCCGATGGTCGGAGCAGGCACGGCGATGGTGGGACTCGGTCTCAGGCCGAGATGGGAGTGCACAGCTCGACGAGCACCCCGTCGGGGCAACGGACGTAGGACACGATCTGCCCCCACGGTTTCTCCGCCGGGGGCGCCAGCTCGGTCGCTCCGGCGGCAAGCGCGGTTGCGTGCGCTGCCGCTACGTCCTCTGTCACGAAGGCGACCTCGAAGCCGAGCGGTTTCTCCGAGTCGTGCGCCGCGACATGCCCGCCCGGGAAGTTCATGTCACCAAGCTCATGCGCGGCAAAGGCAAGAGTCGTCTCGCCGGTGGCCAGCTCACCGTAGGCGCCAGATTCGTGCAGAAAGCGGCGGGACAGGCCAAACGCCCTTTCGAAGAACTCCAGCGAGGCCGCGACGTCGGGAACGTAGACGATGGTGTATCCAAGCTTCATGAGGCTCTCACCTCCATCAAGTACTTCCGCGCAGGGAAGGCCGCCCGGTCAGGCTTCGGCCCGCGCTCCCTCCCGCAGAACCTCGAGGAACGGCCTCCCCCACCCTTCCATCCGCTCCTC
Organism: Thermoanaerobaculia bacterium; assembly: GCA_036277235.1. GTDB lineage: Bacteria > Acidobacteriota > Thermoanaerobaculia > Multivoradales > UBA5704 > DATMER01. The sequence goes on from DASUNJ010000412.1 coordinate 1,298, forward strand.
CAGCTTTTCGGTGCAGTCGCAGTCGCAGCAGGCCCAAGGCTCACTGCCGTCGAGGTCGCGGCACTTGCGGCGGCTGTGGGCGTCCTGGACCTTGACCAGCTCGAAGTACTGTTCCCAGTAGGGACGCTCCTCGTCGAGCGGCTCCCAGCAGAAGCAGACCTCTACCCAGCGCGCCGTCCCCTCGTCGGTCCAGCGTGCCTGGGCCATGTTCTCCAGATATTCGCTGCCGGCGACCGAGCCCTTCCCCAGGGTCCCGTCCTCGATCGCCTTGAGCAGGTCCGCCTCCTTGCCGGGGCGGACCCGTGCTGTCACCAGATATCTCATAGTCATGCTAACAGCCGGGTCATAGGGCGATGTTCCGGAGCCTCTCCGCCAACCGGCGATCAAAGGTCTTGCGCGCTGGCGCGGATCTGTTCCAGTGGTGGCCACTCGGGCGGCGGGAGCTTCAGCAGCCAAGCCCACATCTCCCGGGAGCGCCCCAGGTACCGGATCAAGTGCGGCCAGAGTGCCCGGATCTCGTCGGGCTGGACGAAGAGCCGGACATCCCGAGTGTTGGCCTCGCGCAGGAGCGCACCCATCCAGTAGGCGCGCTCTTCCGGATCGGACGAGGCGAGGTGTTTCTTGAACTGGCCGACCGTGGCGTCCGTCCACCAGAGGAAGTAGGGCCGCGCGTCGTCGTCGAAGAGGGAGTCCGTGGTCGGCGGCAAGCTCATCTCTGAATCCTTCCACGGACAACCCTACCATGAGGAGATCTACCCGAAACTCCGTAACGGACGGTCTGGACGGGGGTACGAACGATGCGGATAGCCGTGCGGATGGCTCGAGCCTCGGTGCGGACCGCTCGGAGGGCGGTACGAGCCGTTGGGATGATGGTACGGATGGCTCAGGCTGCTGTACGGAAGGTTTGTACGACCGTACGGACGACTCCCCGGGCTGTACGGAAGGTTCGTATGCCTCTACGGATGGCTCCCCCGGCTATACGGACGGTTCGTACGCCTGTACGGACGGCTCAACAGGCTGTACGGACGGCTCGCACGCCTTTACGGACGGTTGCCCGGGCTGTACGGACGGTTCCCCGGGCCGTACGGACGGCTCCCACGCATGTACGGACGGCTCCCCGGGCTGTACCAACCGTTCGTACGGCTGTGCGAACCGTCCGTACATCTGTGCGAGCCACTCGTACGGTTGTGCGAACCACTCGTACGGCTGTGCCGATCACTCCCCCGGTTGTAAGCACGGCTCGGGCGGCCGTGCGAACTGCTCGAACTACTGTGCGGACAGCTCGGACTGGCAACTGGACAGTTCGGGCCGCTGGGCGAGCGGCTCGGGGATGTACTCCAGCGACTCAGGGATCTACCCGAGCGACGTTGCGGCTCATGGCTTTGCCTCCCTCCGGAGGAGGGATGCGAACTGGCGGGCCAGCTCGGCTGTCAGCCGCTCCTCTTCGCAGGCTCGCTGGAAGAGGATTAGGACCGCCATGGACTCGCGGTGGATCTCCCTCGATTCGAAGGCGGCCAGCAGCTCGACCGCCAAAGGCTTCAGCTCCCGCGTCCTCCCCTGCTCCGACAGCAGGACCGCCAGGTCGAGCGCCACCAGCGCGGCGTTGATGCCCATTTTCAGATCGAGGAACTGCCGCTGGACCTCTCGGAACGCGGCTTCCGCCTCGTCAACCCGGCCCAGCCCCCAGGAGATGTTGCCCTCTGCCCAGCGCAGACGGACCCGGTCGAGCGGCTGCGCCGCGCCGCGGAACAGCTCCCGCACTTCGTTCAGGAGGTCATGCGCCTCTTGATGTCTGCCGGCATGGATGAAACCGCAGAGGAGGTTGTACCTCGCGGAGGCATAGAGCTGCGGCTCGCTACCGGGGTCGATCCACTCCAAGGGATTCCGGAGCAGCTCGATCGCTCCTTCCAACTCGTTGCTCTCCTCCAGAATCTTTGCTTTCTTGAGGTAGACCTTGCCGACACCGTGGGCGTCCTCGTTCTCCCGGTAGAGGGCGAGCGCGCGGTCGGCCTTCTGCTGGGCCTCTCCAAACCGGCGCTGGTCCCGCCGGAGGGAGCTTTCGAGGTCGAGGATCTCGGCTTCGAAGCGGGTGCCCTCCATGGCGCTGCGCGACAGGCAGGCCCGCGCCTTGCGGAAGTCGGCGTCGGCGCTGCGCAGCTCGGCGAGCACCCGGCGCGCGTTGGCGCGGACCGCAAGGGCGCGGGCACGCAGCCCGAGCACCCATTGCGAGTCGTAGGACTCCCCGAGGTGCGCGGTCAGCCGCACCGCGTTGTCCGCCAGCCCGAACGCGGCCCCAGGATCCTGGCGGACGGCGGCCAGGCTTCTCCGGAGGAGGAGCTGGCACAACCCCCAGGTGTGGAGGATGTCGTCACCCTCGACCCGGCCGTCCCGGTCGTCGCCGTCCGGAGTGTCTTGCAACTGGGCGGCAAGCTCCGGCGCATCCCGGCTCTCCAGGAGCACGACCTCCTCGTCCCAGTGCCCGACCTCCTCCTTGAGCTTCTGGAGCTCCCGGTAGGTGTCCCGGCAGGCGGGGCACTGTTCCAGATGGTGCGGCACCACTTCCCGCAGCATGTCGTCGTGTTCCAGCCGTCCCGTCAGCCATTTGGCCATCGTTTCCAGCGACAGGTGCCGATTTCCCATGTCCTCGCCTCCGCGTGAAGAACGTCTCCAGAAGTATAGTTGCCGCATGGGGGTACTTTGAGGACACTTTTCCGAAAAAAAGTCGAGCCGGTCCTTCGGAGGCCGGCCCGGATCGAGATCAGCCGTTCGGGCCGATGGACATTCCGGTGTCGGTAGAGGGGTCTTGCGGCGGGGACTGGGGCTTGCCGTCGGGGTCGATCGACATGCCGGTGTTCTCCGTCGTCCGTTTCCAGAGGCCGTCGAAGAGATTTCCCAGAGGGAAGAACCAGTCCTGGGCGGAGTGGATGGCGGCGGGGGTGCCCAGAAGCAGGGCAAGCAGGGCAATGCGTCGAAGCATGGAGGAAACCTCCTGGAAAGGCCGAGCTCCGAACGGCGGCATTGCCTCCGGAGCCTGCCTCTATATAGAAGGTTGCCTCAGAACCGAGAAGTGGGGCGAACCCCCTCGCGCAGCACCTCCAGGAACGGCCTCCCCCACTCTTCCATCCGCTCCTCCAGCTTCTCGGTGCAATCGCAGTCGCCGCAGGCCCACGGCTCGGTGCCGTCGTCAAGCGCGCCAGATTGGATTCCAGCAGGCCGGCGAAGACTTCGGACGCGTCCGATTGCCGTCCAGCGCGATCGAGGAGGCTTCTAGCGCCTGAGACTTGAAAGCCGAGGCGCCCGAGGAGACTTCAAGCCCTTGAAACTGGGATTCTGCGTGACCGAGGAGACTTCGAGTCCCTGAAATTGAAGTCCTACGCGATCGAGGAGACTTCGGGCCCTTAAAATTGGAATCCTGCGCGACCGAGGAGACATCGAGCCCTTCGGATTGGAATTCAGCGCGCTCGATTTGAATCTCGGCCCTTCGAAATCCAATTCGACGCGGTCGAATTGAATTCCAGCGCGCTCGTTTTGATTCCGGGCGCTCTGAATTCCAGTTTGAAGCGCCAGAAGAGAGATCGAGCCCTCCGAATTCCAGTTTGAAGCGCTCGATGTCATCTCGGACGCTTAGAATTCCAATTTGAAGGACTCGAAGTCATCCTGGACGCGTTCGGGGCCTGCCCGAAGGCGGCCCTCCTCCGCTCTGCCGAGGTGCACGCGTGTTGAAGCTGCTCTTACAACCGAGCAGCCTCTGAGACGTGGTCAGGCTCCATTGCTGAGAGCCGGGCACTGAGCTTCGATCTGCTTGGGCAGAGACCGGATCTCCTCCTGGTTGCAGCGCAATCGGCCGGCTCCTTTGGACTGCAACTCGATAGCTCGATTCGCCGTCTCCAGCGCGTTCGCGCAGTCCCCGGCTGCCAGGAGAGCACGCGCCAGTGTGTCCACCATGCATGCCTCGGCCGGCCGGATCTCCACGGCGCGCCGGGCTAGCAGGACGGCCTCCTGCCGCTCAGCCGTGCTCTCGCTCTCCTGCAAAAAGACGCTGAGATTGTTGAGCGCGGTGGCATTCCGGGGATCGAGCTCGACGGTCTTGCGGTACTGCTCGGCCGCCGCCACCGGGTTCTTCAGGTTGTCCTCCTCGAGGAGCGCGAGGTTGTAGTGGAGATCCGCGGTCTCCGGCTCCTTTGCGATACCAGCCAGGAAATCGGCCTTCGCCTTCGCAAAAAGATCCTCGCGGGCTGCCTCGTCCGTCGTCCGCTGTGCCAGCCGCCGGTATGCCAGACCCCGGTTGTTCAGAGCCCTGGCATACTCCGGTTCGAGAGCCAGGGCCTCGTTGAACTTCGCCAGGGCCGCCTCGAGGTTCCCCCTCTCCAACTCGATCAAGCCAAGGTTGTTGATCGCCGTCACGAGCGCCGGATCCTTCTGGAGAGCCTGCCTGAAAAGCTCCAAGGCTCTTCCGAGGAGCCGGTCCTTCTCTTCCTTGTCCTCGGTGCTTCGAGCCTCGGTATAGTAGATGACTCCGAGATCATTGAGCGCCTCGGCTTCCTCAGGTAACTCCCCCTGCGCCAGGG
>DASUNJ010000413.1:0-9537 GCA_036277235.1 Thermoanaerobaculia bacterium
AAGTAGTCGCCGAAGGAAAAGTTGCCCAGCATCTCAAAGAAGGTGTGATGGCGCGGGCTGGGGCCGACGTTCTCCAGGTCGTTGTGCTTGCCCGAGACGCGCAGACATTTCTGAACGCTGACCGCCCGCGGCGCCGCCGGCTTCGCATTGCCCAGGAACCAGTCCTTGAACGGGACCATGCCGGCATTGGTGAACAGCAGGGTGGGATCGCCCTGCGGCACCAGCGGCGCACTCGGGGACACGCGGTGCCCCCGGCCCTGGAAATACTCGACGAAGCTGCTGCGGATGTCTGCGCTCTTCATTCTTCAAGGTCCGTTTTCAGGACGGCAAAGATAGCACGCCGGGAGAAGCCCTTACGGGCCAGGTGCTGGGCGAGCGCGGCAGGCTTTCCTCTGGGATGAAGGCGTTGCCAGCGCTCCGCGGCCTCCCGGGCGGGCTCCAGGTCGTCCTCGGGAACGGCGGCCAGAGCCTCCTCGATCGCCTCGGCCTGAGCGCCCCGCTTTTCCAGCTCGGCCCGGAGCCGCAGCCGACCCTCGTTGTTTCGCGACAGCCGGTGCTCGACGAAGGAAACGGCCGTCTTGCGGTCGTCCAGGTAGCCCTGGCCGGTGAGACGGTCGAGGGCCTCCTCGATCTCCTCGGGAGGGAATTTGCGCTGCGCCAGCTTGACCTGGAGCTCCCGCCGGAAGTGCGGACGGGAGCCCAGGAGCTGAACGGCTTTCTGGTAGCAGGTCAACTTGTCTAGAACTGCTCCAGCTCGAACTGCGAGCCGCCGGTGAGGAGATCGTCCTCGCCCTGGAGCTGCAGGGACTCCTCCATCTGGTCGCGCGAGATGTCGGAGGTGAACTGCACGCCCTGGATCTTGAGCCGGAACTCATCCGGGTTGGTTGCCCGCTTGAGCGCCTCGTCCAGCGTGATCAGGCCGCTCTTGTAGAGCTGGAACAGCGACTGGTCGAACGTCTGCATGCCGTACTGGCTGGTGCCGAGCGCGATCTGCTCGCGGATGTACTTGGTCTTGTCCTTGTTCTCGATGCACTCGCGGATGTAGGCGGTCGAGATCAGGACCTCGGCGGCGGGCACGCGGCCGATGCCGTCGGCGCGCGGCACCAGGCGCAGCGAAATTACCGCTTTCAACACCTGCCCGAGCTGGATGCGGATCTGCTTCTGGTGGTGCGGCGGGAAGACCGAGATGATGCGGTTGACCGTCTCCGTCGCGTCCAGGGTGTGCAGCGTCGAGAATACGAGGTGGCCGGTCTCGGCGGCGAGCAGCGCGGTCTCGATCGTCTCGTAGTCGCGCATCTCGCCCACGAGGACGACGTCGGGGTCCTGGCGCAGGGCAGCGCGCAGCGCGGTGGCGAACTGGCGGGTGTCCACGTCCACCTCGCGCTGGTTGAGGATCGACTTCTTGTCGCGGTGGATGAACTCGATCGGGTCCTCGATCGTGAGGATGTGCTCGCTGCGGCTGCTGTTGATGTAATCGATCATCGCGGCGAGCGTGGTCGACTTGCCCGAGCCGGTGGTGCCGGTGCAGAGGATCAGGCCGCGGCGCTCCTCGCAGATGCGCTCCAGCACGGGGGGCAGCATCAGCTCGCGCACGGTCTGGATGCGCGCCGGGATGACGCGCAGCACCAGGCCGACCACGCCGCGCTGCTGGAAGACGTTGCAGCGGAAGCGCCCGAGGCCCGGCACCGAATAGGCGATGTCGAGCTCGAACTCCTCCTTGAAACGCTGCTTCTGCCGGGCGTTCATGATGGAGAACGCCATGGCGATGGTGTCCTCCTGCATGAGCTTCTTGAACTCCGGCATCGGCGTCAGCTCGCCGTCGACGCGGATGATGGGATGGCTCCCCACCTTCAAATGGAGGTCGGACGCCTTGCGCTCGACCGCGATCTTGAGCAGATCGTTGATATTCATGGCTATGCCTCGGCGGGGCTCAGGGCCGCCTCGCTCTCTTCGGCGGTTTTCTCCCCATGGCCGACGGGCGTGAGCCAGCCGTGCCGGTCCTCGATCTCGCCGGTGACCACCTCGTTGAAACGGGTCAGGATGCGCTGGGTCACCGGCCCCGGGCAGCCTTGGCCGATCTTGTAGCGGTCGACCGAGCGCACGGGCGTGACCTCGGCGGCCGTGCCCGTCAGGAACAGCTCGTCGCAGGTGTAGAGCTGGCCGCGGGAGATCACCTCCTCGCGCACCTCGATGCCGATGTCGCGGGCCAGGGTCATCACCGTGTCGCGGGTGATCCCGTGGAGGAGCGACGCGGCGAGCGGCGGCGTCACCAGCACCCCGTCGCGCACGATGAACAGGTTCTCGCCCGAGCCCTCGCTGACGTTGCCGCTCGAATCGAGCGCGATCCCTTCGATGTAGCCGTTGGTGATCGCCTCCATCTTGATGAGCGCCGAGCTCAAGTAGTTGCCTGTTGCCTTGGCCACCGCCGGCAGCGCCTGGCTGGCCGGCCGGCGCCAGGACGAGACGCAGACGTCGACCCCCTGCTCCGCAGTCTCCCCGAGGTACTTGCCCCACGACCAGACACAGATCACGGACTCGATCGGCGCGGGAAGGGGGTTCACGCCCAGGCTGCCGAAGCCGCGGTAGACGACCGGCCGGATGTAGCAGGACTCCATCTCGTTGGCACGGATGGTCTCCAGAATCGCCTCGGCGAACTCCGCCTCCGTGCCGGGCAGCGTCATCCGGTAGATCTTGGCGGACAGCTCCAGGCGCCGCACGTGCTCCGGCAGCCGGAACACCGCCGACCCCCGGCGGGTCTTGTAACAGCGGATGCCTTCGAACACACCCGAGCCGTAGTGGACGACATGGCTCATCACGTGGATGGTGGCCTTCTCGAACTCCACGAGCTTGCCGTTCATCCAGATCCAGCGGACACCGGCGAAGGGGTTGGACAAGAGAACCTCCCTGGTAAGCGCCTGTAAGCGGACCTTGCTGCCGGGATGCTAGCCCGAATCCGGCAGCAGGGTCAATTTGCGGATATGACGGAAACCTATTCCCTCCCCAGCAGGAGCATGGCGGCCCCCACCAGGGCGGCGGACTCGATGCGCAGGATCCGCGGGCCGAGCCCCACCGGACGCCAGCCTTCCGAGAGCACCTGCTCGCGCTCCTCTGGCGCCCATCCCCCCTCGGGCCCGACCAGGAGGGCGCCGCTCCCGCCGAGAGGTCCCCAGCCGCCAAGGGCACCCTGGGGATCGAGGAACCAGCGGCCCTCGGCCCCGGCCAGGAACCGGCCGATCTCCTCCCAGGGGTGAGGGCCGGTGATTTCGGGGACGAGGGAACGGTGGCACTGCTCGACCGCGGCGACGGCCACCCGCCGCATCCGCTCGATGGTGCCGTCGCCGAACGTCCGCGGCGCCCGCTCGCTGTTGAGGAAGCGGATGGCCGAGACGCCGACCTCCGTGGCCTTCTCCACCAGCCACGAGGCCCGCTCGGGCCGGAACGTCGGCACGAGGAGCTCGAGCCGGAACGAGGGCTCGTGGGTGGGCGCCGGCTCGCCCAGGGCAACCCGGGCCGAGCTGCGGTCCACGCGCGCGACCTTGCCCCAGCGGGCATTGCCCCGGCCGTCCACGACCCGCACATCGGCGCCGACCGGCACGCGCCGAGCCCGGAAGAGGTGGCGGTAGGCCTCGCCCTCGACCGTCACCTCTCCGGAGTCGAGCTCTTCAGTGACGAGGGTAATCATGACGCGACTCGGAAGGCGATCCATTCGCCGGACTCGCGGCGCTCGCGCTCGACCAGCCCCAGGGCTCGGACGCTCGCCAGCACCTCGTCCCCCCTCTCCGCCAGGATACCCGACAGGATCGCCTCCCCACCCGGCCGGAGCATCCGCACCAGCCCCGGCATTTCCGGGCCAATCTCCTCGGGGATGACGTTGATCAGCTCCAGGTCGAAGGGAGTCCCGGGACGGATGGCGACGGAGGTACCCACGAAAAGCCGTGGACGGAGCCGGTTCAGTCGCCGGTTGACCATCGCATTGAACGGAGAGGCCGGATCGATGTCGAAGGCGACCACCTCGGCCGCGCCGAGGAGCAGGGAGGCAAAGGCGAGGATGCCGGTGCCGGTGCCCACGTCCAGGACCCGCCGGCCGCGGAGGTCCGCGTCTTCGAGCAGCTCGACCGCCAGGCTCGTGGACTCATGGCTGCCGATGCCGAACGCGGTGCGGGCAGGCAGGCGAAGGAGCCGGCGGCCCTCCGGGACCTCCAGAGACTCTTCCTCCGGCTCGCGAGGATCGACGAAGAGCGTGCGCCCGACCGGGAACGGCAGAGCCCGCTCCCGGTATCCCGCCAGCCAGTCGGTGTCGGGAATCGGTTCCATGGGACCCGCCATCACTCCGGGCCGCGCCGGCACCTCCGGATCGGAGCCCTCGGGAAACCACGCCTCCAACCAGACCTCGCCGTCCAGCCCGGAGGTCGACTGCACCCCGAGCGTGCCCGCCGCCCAGAGATCGACGAGCACGGCCTCCTCCAGCTCAGAGGGGAGGTGATAGGTGCGGCGTCGGTAGGGCATCAGCCGCTAGGAAGTAGGCTCTAGCCCGAGCTCAGCCAGGGACCGCACGGTCCAGAGACGCTCCAGGATCGTAGCCAGCTCGTCGGGAGAACCTATCGCTTCCACCCGGCGGCGCAAGTCATCCGAGAGCGGACCGAACCGCTGGGCAAGCTGCGCCAGGACGCCTCGCCTCATCGTCTGCATCGCCTCCTCCATCCCCTCCCTCCGTCCCTTCCTCACCCACTCGCGGGAGAAGTCGATTCCGAACTCCTCTTCTTCCTGGGTCAACATCTTCAGGATCTCCTGTAGTTCCTTGCCATCTTTGACAGGCACGCCTCGGGATGGCAGGAAGGACCGCGTCAGCCAGACCGCAAACCCTTCCCGCAGGCTCTCATGCTCCGGCCCCCGGAGCCACTCACAGAGGTCCGAGAGGACCTCGGCCACCTGCCTGAGGCTGTGGCTCCGGTCCATCCGGAACAGCGACGCCGCCAGATTGCGCCCGGGCGGCAATTCCGACTCCTCCAACCGCAACTCGTCGAGGAGACGGTACCGAAGGCTCGGCCGGGCCAACTCCGCGGGCTCGACCTCGACGAGGTCAGCGACGTCGTCGGCCGACTGCCAGGGCCGGTAGCCATTATAGAGAACCACGGGGACCAGCGGGGGGAGCCTGCCCGAAGGAGAAAGGTCCCGCTGACGGAGGAGCCTCTGATAGAGCAGCCCACTGTAGACCATGACTCGGACAGCCATGTAGACGTCCACTGTGGATTGAAACTCCAGCGCCAGGTAAACCCACTGGCTCCCCCTCCACCGCACCCGCCAGAGCTGGTCGTTCTCCCGGCCGCGCAGGTCGCCAGTGATGTACCGCCCGCTGAGGGTTTCCAGCGTGGAGAGATCCAGCCCCTGGACCCACTCCTCCCGGATGAAGCCGCGGACCAGATCCGCGACGACCGGAGTGAAGGAAAAGAGCAGCTTGTACGCGTTGTCGTGATCCGCCATGCGTCCCTCCAAGTTGATGAACCTGAAGAGACGTAAAACGGGTCGAAAATGTCATTTCAGCCGAACCATCGGAACGTCTCCGCCCCGGCGCAGGACGGATCCGGCGCCGCGAATCGGGGTTGCGATGCCGCGAATGCGTGGCAATAGGCGGCGCGCGCCTCGCAGAGAACGGCCGACACAAGGTAATTCGCGGCGCGGCCTATCAAATTCGCGGCTTTTCGGCCAGTCGACGCCGCGAAAATGACGTATTTTGCGGCACCATGCTCGCCAGACGCGACACACATTCGGCATTTCGCGGCGTTTGTCAAGCTTGTCGCGGCTCCATGTAGGCATTTAGCGGCTTTGAGAGAGATGTGCGCCGCGACAAGAGAGATGGGGGCCGCGAATTGCGCGGGGGGAACGATCCCCCCGCAGGTTTCGCGGCTCCCTTTTGTGATGTCGCGGCTTATCCGAAGAGATTCTTCTTCACCCGATCGAACACCCCGCGCTCCTCCCGCACCGTCTCGCCGCGGATCTCGGCCAGGCGGCGGAGGAGCTGCAGCTCCTCCTCGGAGAGGCTGCGGGGGTTGGGGACCTCGACCTCCACCGTCACCACGTGGTCGCCCTTGCCGCTGCCGTCGAGGCGCTCGATGCCCTGGTGCCGCAGACGGAAGTCGCGGCCGTGCGCGGTGCCGGACGGGATCTCCAGCGCGGACTTGCCGTGGATCGTGTCCACCTCGACGCTGGTGCCGAGCACCGCCTGCGGGAAGCTGATCGTGAACTTCGAGAAGACCGTCGAGCCGTCGCGGCGGAACTTCGCGTGCGGCCGGACCTGCACCACCACGTAGAGATCGCCCGCCGGACCGCCGCGCCGGCCGTGCTCGCCCTCCCCCACCAGCCGCAGACGCGCGCCGGTGTCCACGCCGGCCGGGATCTTCACGGACAGCGAGCGCTCCTTCTCCACCCGGCCCTCGCCGCCGCACTCCTTGCAGGGGTCCGAGATCACCCGCCCTTCTCCCCGGCACTGCGGGCAGGTGCGGGCAACGGTGAAGAAGCCCTGCGTGAAGCGCACCTGGCCGCGCCCGGCGCAGGACGAGCAGGCCGACGGCGCCGTGCCCCCCTGGCTCCCCATCCCCTTGCACTCCTCGCAGGTCTCCAGGCGCGGCACGCGCAGCGTGGTCTCCACGCCGAAGGCCGCCTCCTCGAAAGTGAGCGTGAGGTCGTAGCGCAGGTCGGCGCCCCGGGTCATGCCCGAGCCGCCGCGCCCCCGCGCTCCGCCGCCGAGGCCGAAGAAGTCCCCCAGGATGTCCGAAAAGTCCGCGAAGATCGTGGGATCGATGCCGCCGAAACCGGCGGCGCCGCCCACGCCCTGGTGGCCGAAGCGGTCGTAGCGCGCGCGCTTGTCCTGGTCCGACAGCACCGCGTACGCCTCGGCGCCCTCCTTAAACATCTCCTCGGCGTCCTTGTCCCCGGGATTGCGGTCCGGGTGATATTTCTGAGCCAGCTTGCGGTACGCCGACTTGATCTCCTGCTGGCCGGCGTTCCGCTCGACGCCCAGCACCTCGTAGTAGTCCCTTTTCGCCATTCTCAACCCTTCCGCTCGGGGCCGCCCGCCTTGGACAGCATCACGTCCGACAGCGTGCGCGAGATCCCGTTCAAATCGTAGATGGCGGCCTCCAGGTCGGCGCGCTTGTCCTCGTTGAGGGCCACCCGCGCCTTGAGCAACGTTTCGTGGATCTTCTTCGATTCCGTCTCGTTGATCATGTCGCGGAACTGCTCGTAGACCCGCTCGTTGCTGTAGATCAGTCCCTCGAGCCGGTTCTTGAGCGTCAGGATCTCCCGCTTCTGGAGGTCGGCCTGCGACTGGGCGCTCGCCTCGTCCACCAGTTGCTTGACCTCCTCCTCGGAGAGCCCGCCCGAGGGAGTGATCTGGATGCTCTGCGACTGGTTCGTGGTCATGTCGCGCGCCGCCACGTTGACGATGCCGTTCGAATCGATCGCGAACGTCACCTCGATCTGCGGCACGCCGCGCGGCGCCGGCGGGATGCCCACCAGCTCGAAGCGGCCCAGCGACTTGTTCTCCGCCGCGATCTGCCGCTCTCCCTGGACCACGTGGACCTCCACGATGTCCTGGTTGTCCACCACCGTGGTGAAGACCTGGGTGTTCTTGGTCGGGATCGTGGAGTTGCGGTCGATCAGCCGCGTGAACAGGCCGCCCTGGGTCTCGACGCCGAGGGAGAGCGGGGTCACGTCGAGCAGCACCAGGTCCTTGATGTCGCCGCGCAGGATGCCGCCCTGGACCGCGGCGCCCATGGCCACCACCTCGTCCGGGTTGATCTCGCGGTTCGGCTTGCGGCCAAAGATGCGCTCGACCGTCTGCATGACCATGGGCGTGCGCGTCTGGCCGCCGACGAGGAGCACCTCGTGGATCTGGTCGGCGCGGATGCCCGCCTGCTTGAGCGCGTCCTGGCAGGGCCCTTCGGTGCGCTCCACGAGCTCGCGCACCAGGTCCTCGAACTGCTCGCGAGAGAGATTGCGGGCGAGGTGGCGCGGACCGGAGCGGTCGGCGGAGATGAAGGGCAGGTTGATCTGCGCGGTGTCCGCGCTGGAGAGCTCGCACTTGGCGCGCTCGGCGGCCTCCTTCAAGCGCTGCAGGGCCATGCGGTCGCCGCGCAGGTCGATCCCGGTCTCCGTCTGGAAGTCCTCGATCAGCCAGTCCATGATGCGCTGATCGAAGTCCTCGCCGCCGAGAAAGGTGTCGCCCGCGGTGGAGCGCACCTCGAAGATCCCCTGGGAGAGCTGGAGGATCGAGATGTCGAACGTGCCGCCGCCGAGGTCGTAGACGGCGATGTTGCCGCCCTGCTCGACGCGCTCGAGGCCGTACGCCAGCGCCGCGGCCGTGGGCTCGTTGATGATGCGCAGGACCTCCAGGCCGGCGATCTTGCCCGCGTCCTTGGTGGCCTGGCGCTGCGAGTCGTTGAAGTAGGCCGGCACGGTGATCACCGCCTCGGCGACGGGCTCGCCCAGAATCTCCTCCGCGAATTCCTTGATCTCGCGCAGCACCTGGGCGGAGATCTCCTCCGGGCTGTACTGCCGGTCGCGAATTTCGACTTTGATGTCGCCGTTGGACGCCTCCACGAGCGCGTAGGGGAGGACCTGCCGGGAACGGGCGACCTGGGGATCGGAGAACTTGCGTCCGATCAGGCGCTTGACCGCGAAGACGGTGTTCTCGGGATTGGTGATCGCCTGCCGCTTGGCGATCTGACCGACGAGGCGGTCCCCCTCCTCGGCGAAGGCGACGATCGAGGGCGTGGTGCGGCTGCCCTCGCGGTTCGCCAGCACGCGAGGCACGGTCGCCTCCACGATCGCCGCGCAGGAGTTGGTCGTGCCAAGGTCGATGCCGAGGATCTTGCTCAACGGGAGAACCTCACCTGTCGTTCAACGCAATGCTGGCGGGTATTGTACGCGGAAACGCCGGAGGCTCCCCCCGCCCCCTACACTCCTTCTACGGCCGGCTTCGTCTCCGACGGCACGGCCACCTTGACCATGGTCGGCCGGAGCAGCCGCTCGTGGAGCATGTAGCCGCGCCGCAGCTCGCCGACCACGGTGGGCTTCTGGACCGTGGGGTCCTCCTCGCGCTGCACCGCCTCGTGGAGAGCAGGGTCGAACGGCTGGTTGAGCGCCTCGATCTCCTTGACTCCCAGGCGCCGCAGCAGCTCCTGCATCTGGCGGTGGATCATCTCCACGCCGCGCTTCAGGTCGTCGGCCGAGCCCGCGGCGGAGAGCGCCAGCCCGAGATTGTCCACGATCTCCAGGAAGTCGCGCAGAGGCTCCAGGAGGGCGTACTTCCGGCTCTCCTGGCGCTCGCGCTCGGAACGCTTGCGGAAGTTGTCGAAGTCGGCCAGGGTGCGCATGGAGCGGTCGCGCAGGTCGGCGATCTCGCGCCGCAGATTGGCGACCTCCTCTTCGTCGGTCTGCTCGGCACTCTCGGCGGACGCTTTCCCCCGGTCGGTTCCTCGCTCGACCTCGACCTCCTCCACCGCCGCGACGGCGTCGCGCATCGCCGCGTCGAGGTCC
>DASUNJ010000414.1:0-23443 GCA_036277235.1 Thermoanaerobaculia bacterium
ACAGACGGTCCTCTATGCCGCGACCCGGGTGGCCGGCATCTTCCGCAGCACCGACCGCGGCGCCACCTGGGAGCCCCTGAACGAGGGTCTCCCGATCCTGCTCGTCGACTTCGTGGAGATCGACGGCCGGCGCCCCGGAGCCGTGCTCACCGGCACCGCAGGTGCCGGCGTCTGGGCCGGTCGCTGGGATTGATCCCACTCCCCCTGTGGGCAGTCACATCAACGGCGAGAGCGCCGCTTGCACGCCTGCCGTGATCCGGGTGTAGTCCCAGGGCGGCAGCACCCGCACCCTGCCGGTGTAGGTGTAGGTCCGGTTCAGGAAGTCCTTGTGCTGCAGCGTCAGGGTGTAGATCCCGGGCGGCAGCTTCACCTTCAGGTCCGGCGCCGTGCCGTACACGGTCGAGCCGAGCTTCCAACTCCAGCCGCTCGCCACGAAGCCCATGTTTGCGCCCCGGGCCTGCCAGTCCGACATGAGCTTCAAGGTGGCCGTCGACGGGATCACCGTCGTGCCCTGGAGCTCCGCAACCCGGTCGTCTTCGGGATAGAGGATGTGCAGCGCCAAGCGGTCGTACTGCGAGAGCCCGGAGTGGCCGTAGTTCCCGTTGATCCCGCACTTGAAGAAGGCATAGTGCATCACGGAATCGCGGTCGTAGGGCGTCAGGAAACTGTCGGTGGCGCCGCCGCCGTACCCTGGCTCCGAGCAGAGAGTCTTGTCCACATCCGAGCGCACGTGCTCGTGCGAAAGGCCAAGAGCATGGCCGAACTCGTGCAGGGTGTGGTTGAGGTACGGAGTGGGATTCCCGTCATCCCCCAGCTTCAGGTTGTACAGGCAGGACCGGTTTTTCTCCAGGTCGCTCGGGGCGTTGGACCAGCTCCCCCAGCCCCGGTTGTCGCCGACGTCGGTCTCGCCGAACCACTTAGCCGGCATGCCGTCCAGCGCAGCCCAGGCGCGGGTCCACAGAGCCGTGTTCTGGCCCTTGTGGAAGACATCGAGACGGTCGATCCCCCAGGAGGTCACGGCTGGAGCGGAGGAGAGGCTGCCGCCCAGGGACGACCATCCCGACCAGGCCGAGCCGGTCCAGGCGTTGTGCTGGAGCGAGTCGTCCTGGCCCCGGGCGAAGACGTCAATGCGGTCGGCGCCCCAGGAAACGGCCGCTGGCTCGGAGCTCATCGATCCGCCGAGGGAGGACCACCCGGACCAGCTCGATCCGTTCCAGGACTTGTGCCAGATCGCATTGTCCTGCCCGCGGGCGAAGAGGTCCAGCCGGTTCATCCCCCAGGAGGCCACGGCCGGCGCGGAGGAGAGGCTGCCGCCACGGGAGACCCATCCCGACCAGCTCGACCCGTCCCAGGCGTTCTGCCAGATCGCGTTGTCCCCGCCCCGGGCGAAGACGTCGATGCGATCGCCTCCCCTGGAGACGGCGGCCGGATCGGAGGTGACCGAGCCGCCGATCGACGTCCAGTCCTCCCAGGCCGACCCGGTCCACCTCTTCTGGATCACGTCGTTGTTCTGCGCGCGGGCGAAGACGGCCAGCCGGTTTACGTCCCACGAGGCCGCGGCAGGGCCTGAGGTCAAGGTGCCGCCATGATTGAAGGTCCCGGTCCAGCTCTGGCCGTCCCAGGCCTTCTGGCGGAGCGTTCCATCCCAGCCGCGCCAGAAGATGTCGATGCGGCTCGGACCCCAGGAGACCGCGTCCGGAGCCGAGGCCAGGCTGTCGTTGTCGCACCCCTTGCCCTGCACGGGCCGGGTCGCGTCCACGCTGGTGCCGGGGATCACCACGCGGATGTCACCGGCATGGGAATCGTTGCCGTCCGGCTTCTGGGTCGGCACCGGGCAGGTGCCAAGGTCGGTGAAGTCGACGTTGGCGGCATGCCCGAAGCGGGAGATGTAGTCCCGGACCTGCTGCACGCGCGAGGGCCGCGAGCTCAGCGCGTCGCCGACGAAGCAGACGCTGATGGGATTGGTCCGCACGCCGGCGTTCCAATAGAGCGATCCCGCGGCGGGGGCCAGGACCGCGGCCAGGACCCCCAGCGCGAGGAGCGCCACACGGCCGGCTCTCATTGTCCGAACCCTGCGGCCCGGAGGATCCGGCAGTCGGAGTTGGCGCAGCCCCAGGCCTGACCCGAAAGGTCGGCCGGGTCGTAGAGGATGCTCAGCGTCCGGCCGCCGATCTGCGCGCTGGTGATGAGGCTCAGCACCCGTCCCATCAGAGCCGAGTCGGAGCTGCTCAGGGCGAAGAATCGGATGCCGTTGACCGCTTGCGCGCACTTCACGTGGATGCGCTTGGAGCCGACGCTGTAGACCGAGACGTTGACCGGCGTGCAGGACGTCCAGGTCTCGGCAGCTTCGGCGGTGCCCACCGGCAAGAAGCCGGCGAGCAGGGCGAGGGTCAGTGTGAGAATGGAAAAATGGGCAGCGGAGCTTCGGAACATTCTGTTCATCTCGGACCTCCTTTGATCGAGGGAACGACCGATCCCCGGCAAGCCCCTCACCCCATTTTCAGCAAATGACATTTCAGAGGCGTTTTACGTCTCTAGCAGGGCATGAAAAACAATGCCCCGCTGTTCCTCCCATCCCTCTCCCTCGCCCTCGGGGCCTGGGCCTCCTTTCACCTGACGTCCCTCTCGATCCCGTTGCTGGTGGCGGTCGCCGTGCTGGGGCTGGCGCTCCGGCGTCCGGCCGGTGCCTGCATGGCTGCCCTGGCCGTGGGAATGATCGCCGCGGCCGTGCAACACGACTTGCCGGGGAGCCCGGTCGCGGGATTCAACCTCGATCGTCCGGTGGAAGCGGTCGTCCGCGTTTCCGGCCACTGGACTCCGGATTCGCCGGATGACGAGCCGGGATGGTCCGCTCCGGCCGAGGTCTTCCGCCTCCGGCAGGACGGTCTCGTGGCCCAACCGGAGCTGGAGGTGCTTCTCCACGTACCCGGTGCCGAGTACCCGCCGTCCTTCGGGACGAGCCTCCGGCTGAAGGCATACCTCGGCCGTTCCTCCGGCTTCGCCAACCGGGTGCCGGTCGAGCCCGGCCCCTGGCGCATCCGCGTCAAGAGTCGGAGCCTCCTGGATGTCGAGGCGCCTCCCGGTCCGATCGCAGCGTTGTCCGCCTCCCTCCGCGGGCGGGTAGATCAGGCGTTCCGGGCTTCGGGTCCTGAGGGATCCGGCAAAGCCCTGGCTCGTGCCCTGGTCCTCGGGGACGCCTCGGCCTTTCCTCTGGAATGGAAGCGGGGTCTGCGCGTGACCGGCCTCTATCACCTGCTGTCCGTATCCGGGGTCCACGTGGCGCTGGTCGCCGGCGCGGTCTGGCTGCTGGCAGGCTGGTTCCCACGAGTGCTCCGCCTGGTCCTCATGCTCGCGGCGATCGCTCTTTATCTTCTGCTGGTGGGTCCGTTGCCCGCGCTGGTCCGAGCCGCGGTCATGGGCTTCCTGGCGGTGACGGCCCTGCTCGCCGAGCGCCCGCCGGCCGCGGTCAACGCGCTCGGATGGGCCGTAATCCTGCTGGTGCTGGAGCGGCCGGACATCGTGCTGTCCGTGGCTTTCCAGCTCACCGTCTCGGCCACGGCCGGCCTCCTGCTCCTCGGGCCGCCACTGGCCGAGCGCTGGAGCCGCCTCCCGCACTGGCTCGCCAGCTCGCTCGCCGCCAGCGTCGGCGCGCAGCTCCTGACGATCCCCTGGGCGCTGCCGCGCTTCCACCTGCTCTCGCCCTTGGCGCCGCTCTTCAACCTGCCCGCCGTACCCTGGACGGGGCTCGCGCTCGGAATGTCCCTGCTCTGGACCGGGGCCGCCCTGATCTCTCCGCAAATGGCCGGCGCTCTCCTTCCGGCTCTGGATTTCTTCGCCGCGCCGTTCTCCTGGCCGGCCCGCACGGGACCGTCCGTCTGGCTGCCGGTGCCGCTCATGCTCTCGCCTCTCGCCTCCTGGCTGCTGGCGCTTCTCCTGGCCCTGACCCTTTTCGTCCGTCCCCGGCTCAAGCTCCTCGGCTTGGCCGGCCTCGCGCTGCTTCTCTCCGGCAGCCTGCCGCGGAGCCGCGGCGTCGAGCTGGCGATGCTGGACGTGGGGCAGGGGGACGCGATCCTTCTTCGGGACGGCCCGCACGCCGTGCTGGTCGACGGCGGAGGCTGGAGAACAGGCGACCTGGGCGGCCGTGTCCTCCTCCCGGCCCTGCTGGCTGAAGGAGTTAGGAGCCTGGACGCCGTCGTCATGACCCATCCGGACCGCGATCACTGCGGCGGGCTGGTGGACATCGCGGCCTATCTGACGGTCCGCGAGGTCTGGATGGGACCGGGCTGGGAGCCCGAAGGCTGTGCCGGGACGCTGGCCACGCTACCCGGAGCCCGTGTGCGGAGGATCTGGGCCGGGGAGACAGGCACGGTGGGAAGGTGGAACCTGCGCATCCTCCATCCCGACCCGGATGAGGATCGCGGCACGAACGAGCGCTCCCTGGTGATCCGCGCCGAAGCGCTGGGCCGCAGCTTCCTCCTGACGGGAGATATCGAGAGCTGGGCCGAGATGCGCCTGCTCTCCTGCTGCGAGCGAGAGGTGCAGGTGGATGTCCTCAAGGTCGCCCACCACGGCAGCAAGACATCCTCGACGGAATCCTTTCTCGATGCCGCCCGCCCGCGCCTCGCCCTGGTTTCGGCCGGGGTGAAGAACATCTACCACCACCCGTCGCCCGTGATCCTGGACCGCCTGAGCGAGAGGGGGATTCGAGTGCTGCGGACTGACCGCGACGGAATGGTTCTCTTCCGGCTCTTTAAAGGCCGGATGCGGATCGAGCTGCCGGGGGCACCGCGATGAGGTGCGGGAAAATGGCCACAACGTCCGTCCTTCCAGGAGAACCGAATGAAGAAGGAGAGCTCATGTATATCCTCAACGCACGCAGAGAGAGGGTTCAGTTGGCCCGCCTCGACACGGAGGTCCTCGCCGATCCGGCGACGGGCAGGGCCATGGTCTCGGTAGCGACACGCCGGGGGCGCGATCCGGTGAATGCCTCGGCTCTGGTCGCGCGGGCTTCCCGCGCCTTCTTTGAGATCGGAGGGCAGCAGCCCGGCAGGGCTGCGGAGGTCGCGCCGCAGGTCGGACCTCCGCCCGTCGCCTTCCGTGAAACCGCGAGCGGTCTCCTGCACGTGGTCTACCGCGAGATTGTCATCCGGTTCGCCCACGCGATATCCCAGAAACGGCGCCAGGAGATCCTCAAGAAGGAAGGCTTCGCGGTCCGCCGGGCCAACCCATTCATCCAGGACCAGATCGTCGTCTACGATCCGCGACGAAAGCACTCAGGAGAGGAGCTCGTCGAGGTTTCGAACCGTTGGATGGAGTTGGACGAGGTCGTATTTTCCACGCCGAATTTCGTTTCGCAGTTCCTGCGCAACGTACCACCGTCCATCCGCCCGGAGGAGTGGCATCTCAAGAATTCGGGCGGGGCCAAGGCAGGCGAGGATGTCAATGTCAGCGCAGCCTGGAAGCTGACGAAGGGAGATCCGCAGATCGTGGTAGCTGTCCTGGACGATGGCGTTGATGTGGAGCATTCCAACCTGATTGGAAACATCGCCGACGGTGGACGAGACTTTTTCGTCCCGGCCGACAACCCCGAGCATCTCAACCCGCGACCGAAGAAGTTCACATTCCCCTTCGATCAGATGGTCGGCAACGACATTCATGGCACTCCGTGCGCAGGCATTATCGCGGCAGCCGGCAAGAAGAAAGGTTCCGTCGGAGTAGCTCCGCGCTGCCGCATCCTCGGGATCAAGGTCTTTCATGCGGACGATCTAGCGCAAGGCGAGAACGTCGCCAACGCCATCCGCTACGCGGCCACGCACGCAGACATCCTCTCGTGCTCCTGGAGCGGCGGCATCCGGATATCGAGCAGGCCCTAGAAGATGCCGGTCAGCTCGGCCGAGGTGGTCGCGGAGCGGCGGTCTTCTGCGCAGCCGGAAACGACTTCGGAAGCCCCTTGGGTTTCCCGGCCCGCGACCCCAATGCGATCGCGGTCGGAGCCTCAACCGACCAGGCCAAGAGGGCTTCTTACTCAAACGTCGGGCCCCAACTCGCGTTCGTCGCGCCATCCAGCGGTGGGACCCTCGATATCTTTACCACGGACGTTTCCCTGGCAAACCGGGGGTTCAACATCGGCACGAAGGAGCTGGGCGGAGAGGACGGCCTGCATACCAACAGCTTCGGTGGCACTTCGGCGGCAACGCCGCTGGCCGCCGGAGTGGGAGCTCTCGTGCTGTCCGTCAATCCGAACCTGAGCCGTTCGGACCTCCGGGACCTCCTGGCCAGGACGGCGGACAAGATCGGCTCCGGTTACGACGCCCAGGGGCACAGCAACGAGTTTGGCTTCGGCCGGATCAATGCTGGCAAAGCAGTGGCCGAGGCCAAGGCGCTCGCGTCGAATGGATGAGGGAAGTCAGGCTCCGTGCTCGCGCCGGAAACGGGTCAGCGTATTGGCCCAGACAGCCTTGGTGTCCTTGGTATCGGCGAGCTCTTGGACGAGCTTTGGAAGATAACTGGCTGAGGAATTGATGGGGCGGAACACGGCTTGCTGAGGGACGTACTCGTTTCGGTCCCGGAGACGCAAGCCGTGCTCCGCTGCGAACTCCTGGAGACGGTCATCGGGCGGTACCTCGTGGAAACGGACGGAGATCTCGCCGGTGGGGAAGTGTGGCTCTCCCAACTCGTCCAAGAGCACGGGATGCACGTTCCCGAAATCTCCGAGCAACTCGTGAGCCCGGCTCCAGGCCGCCTCCGCATCCAGAGAACCAGGTGCGATCGTGAGCAGCAACAGCCGCTCGCTTCCCTCCAGCGGCTTCACAGTGCCGAGGGAAGCGAGACGCTGAACGGCCTGGTCACGTTCCCGGGAACCGATGTCGATGACGAAAAGGTGATCGCTCGGGGCCTGCTTCACCGAATCAGTCTAGCACGCGCCTAGAAGCTCACCCGCACCCCCAACCGGAACGAAGTCGGCGGCGTTCGCAGCACAGGTTTCCTGTACCCCGGGTTCACCGGGGTCGGAGACGAGTTGTCCGCCTCCTGGAAGCCCCAGCGTTGATCGAGCAGGATGGGCCTCTGCGCGTTGAGGACGTTGAAGACGTCCAGCAGCAGGTTTACGCTCGCCGGACCGACCTCTACGGGATAGCCGAAGTGCAGGTCCGCTTCGTAGGAGTCGGGGGTCCGGCCCTCGGCGCCGCGCTTGGACAGGAAGAACTCGTAGCGGCCGTAGATGTCCGAGAAGCCGTAGCGGGTCAGGGGAGTGCCCGTGCGGTAGTAGGCCGAGGCTCCCAGCGACAACTTCCAGGGAGTGAAGAACACGCCCGAAGCTTTGAATTGATGCCGCCGGTCGTTCGACAGCGGACCCTCGTTCGTGATCCGCGTCAGATCGCTGCCGTTGGTGAAGAAGTCGAAGTAGTCGTAGGCCGCCGTGATGTTCGGATCGGCTCCGACGTTCGTGAACGGCGCGTAGAGCCCGTCGAAGTTCCCCTCCAGCTTCGAGTACAGGTAGGAGGCCATGCCCTGCCAATTGTGCGAGAGCTGCTTCTGCACGTCGAGCTGCACTCCCTTGAACACGCGCTCCGGCTCGGGCGCCTCGAAGGTGTTGGCATAGTCGAGGGTGAAGACCCGATCCATGATTCCCTTGCTCGGATTGCCGATGCAGTAGGTGCCGTCGTCCGCGCAGAGGAAGTCCTCGATCACCTCGCCGTAATCGCGGTAGATCGCCTTGACCCCCACCGCGACCGCCGGCCGCAGCATGTATTCGTAGCCGAGCAGGGCCTCGTTGATGTACTGGTTGCCGAGGTCCGGGTCCACCGGCTCCGTGAAGCCGCCGAAGATCGCCGACTCCTGGCCGAGATCCGCTTCGGCCTGCGGATCGGGTGCCGTGCTCGTCGGGCTGTAGTTGAAGATGCGCGCCTGGCGCTCGAACGAGAACGAGCGGATGACCAGGTCCATCGGGATCTGCTCGTAATACTGGCCGTAGGAGCCGAAGACCTTCGAGGAGCCGTCCGCCTTGGGGTCCCAGATGAACCCGAGGCGCGGCGCGAAGTCGTCCTTGAGATCGATCTGCCTGGTGCCTGCGGCGTCGATGATCTCCTGGCGGTCCCAGCGCACGCCCACGTTCAGGGTCAGGCTGTCCGTCGCAGCCCAGCGGTCCTGGAGGAAGACCGTGGTGACGTTGTGCTCCGGCGAGGCGACCAGGGCGGACACGGGCGCGTTGCCGATCGTGGCGCTGGGCGTCGTCCAGTAGAAGTGGCTGAAGACCGGCCGGGCCGGGTTCGCGGCGTTCGAGAACACGTCGATCTGCTGGCCGCCCGAGAAGCGCCTGACCACCTCGGCGGTCTCGGTCTCGTACTCGAGGCCGGCCTTGATCTCGTGGCTCCCCAGGAAGCGGGTCACCGACCCGCCGTAGAAGTCGCGCTCGAAGTCCTTCTCCTGGATGAGCCCGAAGCCGCCCGTCTGGAAGAAGTCGTCGTCGACCGAGCGGAACTGCACGGCGTCGCCCGCGGCCGAGGCAGGCCCCACCGAGTTCTCCTCGCTGTGGCGGGCCACCTGCGCGGAGAGCACCCAGTCGGAGCCGAGGATGCCCTCGTAGCGCAGGGCGTAGTCCTCGCCGCCGAAGCTGCGTACGCCCTCGTAGGTGAGCGGATCGCCGTTGAGCGCGTGCTGGGCGTCGTTGATGGCGCCGGTGTCGTCCCGGGGATCCTGGAAGAAGGTGCCGATCAGCGACTGGTTGTCGGAAAGCCGGAAGGTGAGCTTGGCCGACGCGAGATCGCGCTCGCTCTCGGACTGCACGATCTGGCCGGCCAGCGGGCCGGCCGGCAGGGCGCTCTCGGTGGTATGGGTCACCTTGTCGTAGGCGGCGAAGAACCAGATCTTGTCCCTGCGCAGGAAGCCGCCCAGGCCGAGACCATAGTCCTCGCGCGTGAAGCCCTCGACCGTGCCGCCGGTCGAGACGATCGGGTCCGAGCTGCTCTGGAGCGAGTCGTCGTCCCAGTAGCCGAACACGTCGCCATGGAGCTCGTTGCCGCCCGACTTGGTGATGACGTTGACCACGCCTCCGGTCGAGCGGCCGAACTCGGCCTCGTAGCCGCCGGTCTTCACGTCCACCGCCTGGATGAACTCGAAGTTCAGCTCCTTGCCCTGGAAGCCGTACTCCGCGCCGGTCGTGTTGACCCCGTCGATGTAGTAGACGTTCTCGGCCCCGGTGGACCCGTACACCGTGATGGAGGATTGCGAGGTGTTTTCCGGGTGCGCGTCCGAGGAGACGCCGGGCGTGATCTGGACGACCGACGAGTAGTTGCGGCCCGTGGGCAGGCTTTCGATCACCCGGGAATCCAGGCTCGTGCCGAGGGTGGTGGAGGTTGTATCCACCACCGGCACCTCGCTGGTGACGGTGATCTCCTCGGAGAGCGCCGGCGTGAGCTCGACGTTGAGGGTGAAGTCCTTGTCGAGGCTCACCGTCAGCTCGCGCGACTCGGTGCCGAAGCCCGCGAGGGCGAAGTTGACCTCATAGGTGCCGGGCGGCAGCAGGGTCAGGCGGTACTGGCCTGTTTCATCAGTGACGCCCACGCGGCTGCCCTGGAGGTTCGGGCTCCGCGCCTCGACCGTGACGCCCGGCAGCACGCCGCCGTCCGCATCGGTGACCCGGCCGAGGATGCCCCCGGTAGTCTGGGCCGCGGCCGGTATCGGGGACGAAAGGGCAGCCAGGGCAGCCAGGAAGAGAAGGAGAAGAACGACGGGGCGGCGCATTGCGTTCATACGCAGGTCTCCTGTCAACGAAAGATCAGGCATTCGCAACCTTGTAGATGGAGGAAGAATCAACAGCCGGCAGGAAGACGCGGAACGTCGTGCCGCGGCCGGGAACGCTGTCGCAGGTCACCGTGCCGCCGCTCTGCTTCACGATCCCGTAGACGGTGGGCAGGCCGAGCCCGGTGCCGGAGAGTCCCTTGGTCGTGAAGAACGGTTCGAAGATCCGCGCGCGCGTCTCGGGATCCATGCCGACGCCTGAATCCGACACGGCGAGGACGACCTGGTTGTCCTCGGCATGGGTCTCGATCGTGAGGGTGCCGCCATCCGGCATCGCGTCCCGCGCGTTGAGCACCAGGTTCAACAGTACCTGATCGAGCTGTACGGGATCGACCATGACGTCCGGCAGGCCGTCGGCCAGCCGCAGCGACATGCTGACCCTGAGACTGACGGCCTTGGGCAGCATCGCTTCGAGATTGCGCACCGCATCGTTGACCTGCACGACGACCGGCTGCAGCACCTGTCGCCGGCTGAACGCGAGCAGCCGCCGCGTGAGCGCCGCTGCGCGGTGCGTGGCGCCAATGAGCTTGCGCATGTTCGCGGCCGCCGCCTCGTCCTCCTTGACGCGCTCGCTGACGTTCTCGGCGTGCCCCAGGATGATGAGGAGCAGGTTGTTGAAGTCGTGGGCGACGCCGCCCGCCAGCCGATCGATCGCCTCGAGCTTCTGCGATTGGAAAAGCGCCTGCTCGCTGCGGCGCAGCTCCCGCTCGGTCACCGCTCTCTGCATCTCGCCGGAGACGCGCGAGGCGAAGATCTGCAGCAGCGCCCGCGCCTGCGCCACGTCGGCGATCGGCGCCGGGGTGATCACCGCCATCACGCCGATCGGTGTGCCGTCGGCTCCGATGAGCGGCGTGCCGACGTAGCCTTCCGCGCCCCACGCCAGCGACGAGTCCGCCGGAAAGAGAGCACGGATGCCCGACGCGCACGCGAACAGTCCTTCCGCCAGAACGCGTTCCGACGGTGTGCCCGCGAGCGCGTATTCAAGGTCATCCACCATGACGCCTTGTCTCGATGCGGCAAGCGCCCGGACGGCAGGCCGGTCGGTGAGCAGCTCTCCGATCACGGCAAACTCCGCATCGAGTGTTCGCAACAGCTCGCGCACCACCGCCGGAAAGAACCGTTCGCCTGTTTCCGAGAGCGCCGCCGCGGCATGACGGAGCATGTCCTCGGTCAGCTGCCGCTGTCGGGCCTGCAGTCGCTGCTGCCGGGCGGTGACCGCCGTGCTGAGGAACGTCAAGCCGAGGATCAGGAGCGTGCCGAACAGGACGCCAACCGCAAGATCGCGGGTGGCGAGCACGCCGCGGACGGTCGTCTCGGGCCCGAGGGTGAAATGCGCGGCGGCCATGCCCGTGTAGTGCATTCCAGAAATCGCCGCGCCCATGATGACCGCGGCCGCGGCGCGCGGCGCCACCCACAGCCCTCCGTGGTGCTTGAAGCGGAACGCGAGCACGAGCGCGGCGCACGACGCCGCCACCGCGATGGCAATCGACAGCCACCAGAGGCCCGTGTGGTAGTGAACGGCAATCGGCGACACCATCGCCGCCATGCCCGTGTAGTGCATGCCCGCAATCGCCACGCCCATGCAGATCCCGCCCGCCGCCACGACCGCCGCCGACATCGACGCACGGCTGGCAAGGAGGAGCGCAAACCCCGCGGCGACGATCGCGACGATGAGCGAGAGCACCGTCAGGGTCACGTCGTACCGGATCGGCACCGGCAGCCCCAGCGCGAGCATGGCGATGAAGTGCATGCTCCAGATGCCGCAGCCCATCGCAATGGCCCCGCCGACGATCCAGCCGGCGCGGCCCCAGCCGCGCGGCGCGGCGGAGATGCGCGCGCTGAGGTCGAGCGCCGCGTACGACGCGAGAACCGCGACGAGGATCGAGACGGTGACCAGCCACGCGTCGTAGGTCTGGAGGAGCTCGGGCCCAGGCATTTTGCTAAGTATATGCCTGTCAAACACCGCTTAACTGGCCGAGCGCCTGCCGGATCTCCGCCTGAGCCGGATCGATCTCCAGCGAACGGCGGAAGGCCCGGGCCGCGCCTTCGGGATCGCCCAGGCAGAGACGGGCGATCCCCGCGCCATTATGGGCGAGATGGGCGAGCGGCTCGGCGGGGGAGAGACGGGCGGCCTCCTCGAAGTCGGCGAGGGCCGCGGCGCACTGCCGGCGCTCGAAGCGGGCCTGGCCCCGAGCGAGCCGGAGCTTCGCTTCGGCCGGACGGACCGCGATCGCCCGGTCGAGCAATCCGGGGCGGGCTCGGGCGCGCTCCAGCACCCGTTGTGCTCCGTCGGCGAGGCCGGCCTCGAGAGCGCGGATGAGGAGATTGTCGGAGCGGTCCGGGTCCGTCGCCGCGAGGAGATCGCTCAGATTCCAGAGCGCCGAGGCGGAGCCGGGCGCGATCTCGAGCGCCCGCTCGAAGGCGCGCGCGGCCTGATCGGTCCGGCCCTCCTGGCGCAGGAGCAACCCCTGGTTGTTGTAGGAGGCGGCGGTGCGGGTCTCGCCCCGCTTGTTCCTGGGAGCAGCCTGGCCAGGAGATCCCAGGTAGCCCAGGGCGCGCAGCTTGGCTACTTCTTCCTCCCCGGACGTCGTCTCGACCCGTGGGACCGGCGCGGGACGCCATGGATAATCCACCGGTTCGCCCTGGAGATCCGGCGCACCGGGAAGGGGAGGGCCGGCGATTCTCTTCCCGGGCGGCAGCCCCAGCAGGGCGAGGAGGGTGGAGCAGACCTGGTCCACCTTGCCCGTCTGCCGCTCGCCCGTCGCGATCCCCGGACCCCAGAGCAGATACATTCCCTCGTTCCGATGCCAAAGCCCCGCGCTGGCTGCGGTCATTGCGGTCATTGGCTGAGCGGGCTTGTCCCAAAGAAAGCCATGGTCGGAAGCCAGCATCAGCACGGCCCCATGCTCCTCGGCCCACTTCCGGTACTCCCCGAGAAGACGGTCCACCTCGGCGAAATAAAGATCGGGCACGCTGCGGTCGGAGAGCGGCGCGAAGACGTGGCCGATCGTGTCGGTCCCCTGGAAGTAGAGGATCGTGAGGTCCGGGGTCGTCTCCTCCAGCCAGGAACGCGCCAGGGCGTCATAGGCGCGGGTCTCGATCAGGATCTGCCGCAAGGCGGTCACCGGATGGGCGTACGGATCGCGCCGCTCCATCAGCTCGGAGCGCTCCAGTGCCGGGAAGTAGGACTTAACCGCCTCGTAGCCCGTCTCCCGCTCGATTTTCCGCAGCGTCTCCCGCGCCCAGGCCTCGCGCTCGGGAGGATGGACGATGCCCGGCGGCGGCTGGCTCTCCCGCGAGGTGAAGGAGAAGAAGCGGTCCGCGACCATCAATCCCTTCACCGGCTCCGCGGGCCAAGTGGCCCACATGCCGAAGACGGCC
Organism: Thermoanaerobaculia bacterium; assembly: GCA_036277235.1. GTDB lineage: Bacteria > Acidobacteriota > Thermoanaerobaculia > Multivoradales > UBA5704 > DATMER01. The sequence goes on from DASUNJ010000414.1 coordinate 13,180, forward strand.
ACGCTCTTGCCTTGCAGGCCGGCGAGGTTCCAGATCGCGGGCACCTGCCGCTCCTCGCGGGTGATCGGCTCCTCGGTTCCAGCTTGGCTGATCCGTGTGAAATCGAGGATTCCATGCTCAAGAGGGCTCACCCCAGTCATCATGGTCGTCCAGACCAGCGGCGACAGGGGAGGCTGGATCGTGGTGAGCACACCCGTCCGCCCCTCTCGCGCCAGCGCGGCGAGGTTCGGCATCACCCCGTCCTTCATGTAGGCGTCCAGGAGCTGCCAGTCGGCGCCATCGAGGCCCAGGAAGAGGACGGGGCGGGGGGAAGAGGGCTTGCCGCAGGCCAGGAAGAGGAGGGCGGCGAGGAGAGGCGCGAGGCGACGCATGGGATCTGGGGGCGTTATACCACCAGGGGTGATGCGAAACACTTTCCCGTCTTGCTCGTAGTGTTGGCAACGAGATGGAGAATCCCGCATGAACCTGCTTTGGAAAGATCTCAAATACGCCGCCCGGATGCTCGCCAAGACGCCGGGCTTCACCGCGGTCGCCCTGGTCACCCTGACCCTGGCGATCGGCGCCAATACCGCCATCTTCAGCATCGTCAACGGCATGCTCATCCAGCCGCTGCCCTTCCCGGACCAGCATGAGCTGGTCCAGCTCATGCGCGGCTTCAAGGAAGGCGGCGTGTCGGGCTCCACATCGGTGCCCAAGTATGCCTACTGGGAGGAGAACACCCGCGACCTCTTCGATGGGGTGGCCGCGTTCGACAACCTCGGCTCCGGGTTCAACATGGCCGGCGACGGCAAGCCCGAGCGCATCATCGGCTCCCGCGCCACGCACGAGTTCTTCGGCGTCTTCGGCGCCACGCCCGCAGTCGGCCGTGGCTTCCGGCCCGAGGAGGACCGTCCCGGCGCGGCCAAGGTGGTCGTCCTGAGCCATGGGCTCTGGACGCGCCGCTTCGCCGCGGACCGCGCGATCGTCGGCAGGACGCTGCAGCTCAACGGCGAGGCCTACACCGTGGTCGGCGTGGCCCCCGAGGGGTTCAAGTACCCCGCCAACGCCGAGCTCTGGACGCCCTTCCAGATGGATCGCACGAGCCAGGAACGGGGCCACTACTTCGAAGCCGTGGGCCGGCTCAAGGACGGCGTGAGCTTCGAGAAGGCCAAGGCCACGGCGGACGTGGTGGGCAAGCAGTACATCACCGCCCACCCCGACTTCGGGTCGTCGGACGAGACGCTCTCCCTGCTCACGTTGCGCGACCGTCTCTACGGCCGGTTGCGGCCGGTGCTCCTCATCCTCCTCGGAGCCGTGGGCTTCGTCCTTCTCATCGCCTGCGTGAACCTCGCCAACCTGCAGCTCGCACGGGCGACCGCGCGGCAGCGCGAGGTCGCCATCCGCACCATCCTCGGCGCCCGCTCGTCGCAGATCTTCCGTCAGCTCCTGACCGAGAGCCTGCTGCTCTCCGCGATCGGCGGCCTGCTCGGCCTCGCGGTGGGGAGCTGGATCCTGAAGCCACTGCTCGCCCTGAGCCCGCCCGAGATCGAGCGGCTGACCCCTATCGGCATCGATCTCCCGGTGCTCGGCTTCACGTTCGCGCTCGCTCTCCTGGCCGGCCTGCTCTTCGGACTGGTGCCCGCGGCGCAGGCCTCCAAGGTCGACCTCAACGCGCCGCTCAAGGAAGGCTCGACGCGCTCCACCGGCGGTGCCCGCGGCAACCTCATGCGGCGCGTCCTGGTGGTCGGCCAGGTGGCCCTCGCGCTCATCCCGCTGACCGGCGCCGTGCTCCTGGTCAAGAGTTTCACGGGCGTGGTGCGGACCGATCCCGGGTTCGATCCCAAGAACGTCCTGACGATGAAGCTCTCCCTTCCCGAGGGCCGCTACGGCAAGCCGGAGACCATCCAGGCCTTCAGCCGCGACGTGGTGGAGCGGGTGGAGAGCCTGCCCGGGGTGAAGAAGGCCGCGGTCGCCATGTTCCTGCCCCTGGAGGGGGGAGCGGACCTGCCGTTCACCATTCAGGGCAAATACACCGGCGGCACGAGCGAAAACTCGCCCGGCATCGGCTTCGCCCAGTACCGGCCCTCCACGGCCGGCTACTTCGACGCCTTCGGGATCAAGGTCACCCGCGGCCGGGTCTTCACGAGCCGCGACTCCTACGGCGCGCCTCTGGTGGCCATCATCAACGAGGCCGCGGCCAAGCGCTTCTGGCCCAATGAAAACCCGCTCGGGCAGCGCATCCACATCGGTCCGCCGTTCGTCCCCGAGCTCGGCGATCCGGGCCCGCGCGAGATCGTCGGCATCCTGCCCGACGTGCGCGAGGTGGGCCTCGAAGAAGAGGCGCCGCCGATCGTCTACACCCCGCTGGAGCAGACGCCGGCCGCGGTCCTGGGCATGGTCCTCCGGCTGGCGCCAGTGAACCTGGTGGTGAAGTCCGAAGGAGAGGTGGCCAACCTGGCCGCCTCGGTGCAGAAAGAGATCTGGGCCGTGGACGCCGAGCAGCCGGTCAACGACGTCCGCCTGATGGAGGAGGTCGTCTCCCGCTCCCTCGGCCGGCAGCGTTTCGCGGCCCTGCTCCTCGGCGGGCTTGCCCTTCTTGCCCTGCTGCTGGCCGGCGTGGGGATCTACGGCGTGCTCTCTTATCTTGTGATGCAGCGCACGCGGGAGATCGGCGTCCGCATGGCGCTGGGCGCCTCGGCCCGCAACGTCCTGGGCATGGTGGTGAGGCAGGGCTTCCTGTCGGTGGTCATCGGCGTGGCGATCGGGGTCGCCGGGGCCTTCGCCCTGGCCCGCTTCCTCGGCGGCCAGATCGCTGGGCTCCTGGCCGGCGGCAGCGCCACCGACCCGGTCACCTTCGTGCTGGCCCCGGCGGTGCTCGCGGCCGTGGCGTTGCTCGCGAGCGTCATACCGGCCCACCGCGCGAGCCAGTTGGACCCGCTCATCGCACTGCGCCGCGATTAAGACCTCAAGGACCAAAAGGACTTAAAGGACCCAAAGGACGGGGAGTCCCTGTCCTTTAGGTCATTTTGGTCCTTCTCCTCTTGACTATCGAGAGGAGACCGCATATCCTTTCTCTCGGTCATCGAGAGGAGAGAGCATTCATGTCCAAAGAATCAGGCGATCTCATCCCGGGTACGCTCGACATGCTGGTGCTCAAGGCGCTGCAGCTCGAGCCCATGCACGGCTGGGGGATCACCGAGCGCATCGAGCAGTGGTCGAAGAACGTCCTCAGCATCAACCAGGGCTCTCTCTATCCCTCGCTCTACCGCTTGCAACGCCAGGGATGGATCACCTCCGAATGGCAGGTGACCGAGAACGGCCGCCGCGCCCGCTACTACCAGATCACCCGCGCGGGAAAGAAACAGCTCACGGAAGAGCAGCGCAACTGGAAACGACTGTCGCAGGCCGTCGACGGCATCCTCGAAATGACCGCGCCCTGAAAGGCGCTTGTAAGGGGACAATCAGCCATGGACTCCCCGAGAGAGATCTGGTCCCGCCTGCGTCTCTGGCTGCGCAGCAACGAGATGGAGCGCGACATGGACGAGGAGATGCGCTTCCACATTGAAAAACTGATCGAAAGGAACGTGCGCGAAGGCATGTCCCCCGCAGAGGCGCGGCGGACCGCCCTCGTCCGCTTCGGCGGAGTGGAGCGCTTCAAGGAAGAATCGCGGCGTGAGTCCCGGCCGCGGCTCCTCGAAGAGCTGCTGCAGGACCTCCGCTACGGAATCAGGGCTCTGCGCAGGAATCCGGGTTTCACCCTCGTCGCCGTCCTCACCCTCGGGCTGGGGATCGGCGCCAACGCCGCGATCTTCAGCGTGGTCGACGGCGTCCTCCTGCGCCCCGTTCCCCTGGAGAACGCGGACCGTCTCATGGTCGTCTGGGAGACGGACCGCAATACCGGCACCACGCGGGAGCCGGCCTCGGTGCCCGACTTCCTCGACTTCCGCGGGCTCAGCCGGCGCTTCGAACAGGTCGCCGCCTTCCAGGGCCTGGAGCTGAACCTCGTGCCGCTGGAAGGCGAGCCCCGCCGCCTGGCCGCGCTCGCCGTGAGCCACGAGCTCCTGCCCATGGCCGGCATCCGTCCCCTCCTCGGGCGGACGTTCCTGCCCGCGGACGACGAGACCGGCGCTCCCGGCGTGGCGCTGATCGGGGAGAGCTTCTGGCAGAAGCAGTTCGCCAGCGACCCCGGGGTGCTGGGCCGCGCGATCCGCCTCGACGACCTGCCGTACACGGTGATCGGAGTCGTCCCTGACTCTGCCGACTTCGGCACTCTGCAGATTCTCTCTGCCGCCGACTACTCGCGGGCCTTCGCGGACCGCGGCCGCGCGGCAAGGGTGGAAGTCTGGGTGCCGCTCCGGCCGGATCCGGAGACGCTTCCACGCGCGACCCATCCGATCTTCGTCCTCGGCCGGCTGGCCCCGGGCGCGACGCCGGAGCAGGCGCAGCAGGAGATGACCGCGGTCATGGCCGACCTGGAGAAAACCTATCCGGAGAACACGGCTCGCGGCGCCTTCATCGAGCCGTTCCCGGAAGTCGTGTTCGGGCCGGTCCGTCCGGCGCTCCTGGTGCTCCTCGGGGCGGTGGCGCTGGTGCTGCTGGCCGCGTGCGCCAACATCGCGAGCCTCCTGGTCGCGCGCGGCGCGGTCCGCCAGAGGGAAGTGGCGGTGCGGACCGTGCTCGGCGCGGGCTGGCGCCGGCTCCTGCGCCAGTTCCTGGTGGAGAGCGCCCTGCTCACCGCGGCCGGCGTCGCCCTCGGGCTCGTCCTCGCCTCCCTGACGCTCGACCTGCTCGTCGCCATGGCTCCCGGCGGGATTCCTCGTCTCTCCGAAGTGGGACTCGACGGGCGGGTGCTCTCCGTCATGCTCGCGGTCTCGGTCCTGGTGGCCCTCACGGTAGGGCTGATCCCGGCGTTCCAGGCCCGCAAGACGGACTTGCAGGCCACCCTCAAGGAAGAATCCGGCCACGGCTCGACCACCGACCGCCAGCGCAGCCGTCTGCGCTCCGTGCTCGTGGTGGCGGAGCTGGCGCTCGCGGTCGTGCTCTCGGTGGGGGCGGGCCTGCTCCTCAAGAGCTTCTGGCGTCTCCAGCAGATCGATCCCGGCTTCCGCACCGAGGGCGTGGTCAAGGCCGAGGTCCAGCTACCTGCCAGCCGCTATCCGCGCTCCTTCGCCACCTGGCCCGACTGGCCGGAACAGCAAGGCTTCAACGACCGCCTCGTGGAAAGGGTGCGGGCCCTGCCCGGGGTCGAATCCGTGGCCATGGCCGGCAACCATCCGCTCGACGCCGGCTTCACCAACTCCTTCTCCATCGTGGGGCGCGAAGACGAGGCCCGGGACTGGCCCGAGATCGCGATCCGCCGGGTGAGCGCCGGCTACTTCCCGACGCTGGGCGTGCAACTGGTCCGCGGCCGTCTGTTCCAGGACGGGGACGGTGCCAAGGCGCCGCCCGTGCTGCTGATCAATAAGGAAGCCGCGCGCCGCTTCTTCCAGGGCCGGGACCCTCTGGGCCAGAAGATCTCCTACTGGCGCACGGAATGGACGATCGTGGGCATCGTGAGCAACGAGCGCTTCCTCGGCCTGGGGGAGGCGCCGCCGGCCGCGGTCTACTCTCCGCTCGCCCAGGCGCCGTCGATGAACGGTTCCGGCTGCCTGCTGGTGAGGGGCAGGGGAGACCTCGCGGCGCTGATCCCGGAAATCCGCGGAGCCGTCCGGGAGCTGGACCCCGGGCTCGCCGTTTTCGGAGAGGAACCGCTCGCCACGACGCTCGCCGAGTCGATGGGGCAGCAGCGCTTCACCATGCTCCTCCTGGCGGCGTTCGCCGGTCTCGCGCTGGTCCTGGCGGTCGTGGGTGTCTACGGCGTGCTGAGCTTCGTGGTGGTCCAGCGGGCCCCGGAGATGGGCATCCGCATGGCGCTCGGAGCAACGCAGAGGTACGTCGTGCGGCAGGTCGTCTGGCAGGGAGCGCGCCTCGCGCTGGTGGGATTGGCGCTCGGCCTGGCGGGTGCGTTCGTCCTGACCCGCTTCCTGAGCGGGCTCCTGTTCGGAGTGGGAGCGACCGATCCGGTCACGTTCCTGGCGGTGCCAGGGCTGGTCCTGCTGGCGGCTCTCCTGGCGAGCTGGGTCCCGGCGCAGCGCGCCACGGCGGCGGACCCGATGTCCATCCTCCGGGCGAGCTGATCTCCGCGTCTTTTCGTTGTTTGACAACTCCCGTTCGCCGGTCTAGGATGGTCGGGTCCCATCTGCTGGCGGAGCCCATGAACGGAATGGTTTGGGTAGCAACGCTGCTGCTTGTGCTCTCTGCGGTCGTCGCGAGCATCGACATCATCTGGATCCACCTCCTCGAGTGGAAGCTGTACAGCCGGAAGGAGACGTTCTACGAGCACCAGGTGCACACGGTGCACGCGGCACTGGCGGGCATTTCGGTGTTTCTGCTCTTCTGCTACAACCTGGGCGGGGCCCTGCTCTGGGTGGCTGCCGCCACGGTCTCGGTGTGGTTCCTCGTGGAGATCCTCGACCTGCTGTGCGAGAAGGACAGCCGCGCCGGCGGCGGCGGCCTGCCTTCGTTCGAGTATGCGCTCCATATCGTCATCTCGGGGCTGCGTTTCTCCTTCATCGCCCTGATCCTTGCGGCCAAGCCTGAGGGCGCCTGGAGCGTCCGCGCGCCCCGCCTGCTCGAGCCCGGGTACCCGCCGGCCGTCCGCGCGATCGGGCTCCTGGTCGGACTGGGCAGCGTGATCCTGGTTGCGGTCCACCTCTGGCTGATGCAGCCGCGCTACCGGGCCGACGGGCCGGGGAAGGCCGCATGAGGCAAGGCCGGCCGAGCGATCTGCGGCAGGGCTACAATGCCTGGCTCCGGCGGGGCCACGTGCAGGTGATGGCAGGCCCCTTGGGGTTCGCCTGGATGAACACGCCACTGGTCTGGCGATGGCGCCGGCTGGGGTTGCAGCCTTCCGACCGGGTTCTCGACGTCGGCTGCGGCACCGGCGCGATGCTCGCCTTCCTGGCGGCGCGGGTGAAGCCGGCCGTGGCCTGGCACGGAGTCGACGTCTCGGACGGCTTCCTCGGCCTCGCCCGGCGCCTGATCGCCCGCCGGGGCCTCGCTGACCGCGTATGCTTCACAGCAGGCTCGGCTCAGGCGCTGCCCTACGCCGACGGCAGCTTCGGCGCGACTCTTTCGAGCCACGTCCTCCACCACGTTCCGGCCGAGCAGTTGCCCGGGATCTTCGCGGAGGCGTACCGCGTGCTGCGGACAGGCGGCGTGAGCCATTGGTGGGCGTTCGAGCGCAAGCCGTCGCCGGAGGCCCAGGAGAAGATCCTGCGCCTCCTGGGCAGGGCCCGCGCGCCGGAAGAGATCATGAGCAACCTTTTCTTCCATACCCGGCGCGAGATCGAGGAACAGCTCGTCCGGGCCGGTTTCCAGACGCGCCAGCTCCTGCTCGGAAGATTTCTCGTGCCGCCGGTGCCCCGCTTTTCAATCGCCGCCATCCGCCCGAGGTGAAGATGAACGAGCCCATCGTCCTGACGATCGCCGAGCAGGCCCGCTCCAGCCGGGAGGAGGATCCCAGGCTGTCGACAGAAGACCGCGTATCCGCCGTGGGGCTCGTCGCCCTGACCGCCCTGCCGGCGATGCTCGTGGCCACTCCGGCCGCAGCGGCCATCTGGCTCGTCTGCGGCCGGTGGACCCGCGGCTATCACCTCGCCCGGACGGCTCTGCGCACGCCGCTCGAGCTCGCGAAGGACGCCGTCCTCCGCAATACCGACAACCTGACGCCCGAAGAGCGCCAGCAGCTCGAAGGGCTTCTCCGCAAGGTTTGACTCCTGGATTCCGGAGACCTGCCGCATGAAATCGATTCTGGAAGACGTACGCCGGCTGCTCGCTTTCTGGAGGGGCCAGCCGCGCCGCCTCTGGCTGCTCTACATGTTCGTCTACTTCTGCATGGGCGGCGTCGTACAGCTCGCGCTGCCCTACATCAACATCGCCTACTTTTCGCGTCCATGGCAGTTCGCGACGCTGTATTGCGGCTTCCTCGTGCCGCTTTCGATCGCTCTGCGCGGGCAACCGTGGCACCGCCAATATGCCTACTTCGTCACGGCGATCATGCCGATCGAGATCGGCGCCTTCATTCTCGGCACCTCGGTCGCCTACCCGCAAAACATCCTGGAACCGGTGGTGGGAGCGCGCAACTTCACGCTCGCCATGGTCATGATCGATTCCTGGATCCCGTACGTCGGCAACCGGATCGTCGATCTCCTCTGGCCGCTGGTGCGCCGGTCGGGGGAAGGCGACAAGACCGTGCCTCTCCACCGCAGCCTCGAGGCCGACGGCTAGGTGTCCGTCGCAGGCGTCCCCGTCCGGGGCCTCAAGAGCTGGACCTTGCGCTCGCTCGCGGGGCGGCTTCCCCTGCCGCTCTTCTTTCTCTTCCGGGCGGCCCGCGTCGGCGCCTTGACGCTCGCGCTCCCGCCGGCCTTCCTGGTGTGCTCGCTGCTCGGCCGCGATGCCGCTCCGCGCCTCCTGCGCTGGTATTTCCAGTCCTGCGGCGGCACGTTCGTCAAGGTGGGACAGATCCTGGCCGTCCGCTACGACCTCCTGCCCGCAGCCTATTGCGAGGAGCTGTCGCGGCTGCTCGACCAGTTGCCGCCCGATCCGCTCGCGGAGATCGTCGCGATCCTCGAAGCCGACCTCGGCGGCGCGTTCCTCAGCCACTTCGCCCGCTTTTCCCCCGAGCCCCTGGCCGCGGCTTCCATCGCCCAGATCCACGAGGCCGAGCTCGCCGGGGGAGAGCGGGTGATCGTCAAGGTCCTGCGGCCGGGGATCGAGCGCCGCTTCCGCATCGACTTCCTCTTCCTGCGCATCCTCGCGCGCCTGTTCCAGGGACGCCTGTTCCTGGCCAACGTCGACCTGCGCGCCACCGTCGAAGAGCTCGTCGACCTGACCCGCGAAGAGCTCGACTTCCGGCGCGAAGCGCGCAACCTCGAACAGATGCACGAGCTCATGCTGGGCGACGAGGTCGCTCACTACACCCCGCGCATCTATCCCGAGCTCTGCGGCAACTCCGTCCTCACCATGGAAAGAATCGACGGCATTCCGGTCAAACGGATCCTGGCCGCGCTCGAAGCCGGCGACCGCTCCCTCCTGGCAGCCTGGAAGGCCGACGGCATCGATCCGGAGAGGATCTCCGAGACGATCCTGCGGTCCCTGCTCATCCAGATCCTCCGGCACCGCGTCTTCCATGCCGATCCCCATCCGGCCAACCTCATCGTGATGCCGGGCGGCGCCCTCGGCTGGGTCGATTACGGCATGCTCGGCTGGCTCGACGAGAAAGCCTGGCGCGAACAGTTCAAGATGCGGCTGGCGATCGCCGAGGGCCACATCGAGGATGCCTACCAGAGCCTGCTCGCCACTCTCGATCCACCGCGGGAGGCTCACCTGTCGCGATTCGAAGTGGAGATCAAAGGCTACATCCGCGACTGGATCGTCGCGATGCACAGCCCCACGGCTTCGCTGGCGGAGAAGAGCGCCGGCCACTTCCTGTTGCGCACCTTCGGCGCCATCCGCCGGACCGGCATCCGCGTCCCTCTCGGGACTCTGCGCTTGTACCGCACGATGGTGATCGGTGATATAGTTATCTTAAAGCTTGCTCCGAGAGCAGACTTCCGGGCTCCCTTGCAGGAGTTTCTTGAGGTGGAAAAACAACGTCTGGTGGTCGCCTCGCTGGGAGAAATGGCGGATCTGTCGCGGGCCGGGTCCATCCTGCAGGATCTGCTCTCGAGCCCTCAGACTGTCTTTGAGCTCCTGGACCTGGGGGTCATGCGGCTGTCGCGGGGAGGCCGGCAGGAGCGGTCCGGTCTCGAGCGAGGAGCCGCGCTGATCTGCGTCTGGTTGCGCACCGCCGTCCTCGCGGCAACCGCGGCAACCGCCGGCTTGCTCCTGCTGGGGTCTCCGGACGCCTCCAACGGCACCTGGGCCGGCCTCGAAGCGGCTGCAAGATCAGGAGGCTGGACGGCGGTCGTCCTGGGTGTGGTGGCAAGCCACCTCCTGGCGAATTTGATCCATGAGCTGCGGCGCGGCCGTTGAAACCGGCGTGGAGGAAGGAGATCGATGAACGGGACCAGCGATGATCTTCCGGACGATCGAGAGCGGCGGAGCGCGCGCGAGCTGGACTCGATCCGTCACGTGGAATCGACCCGCCGCAAGCTGCACCTGGCCGGCGACTTCTATGCCGTTGTCGCGCATGCGGCGGCCGATGGATTCCTTGCCTTTCGCGACGAGGTGACCGTCCAGCAGG
>DASUNJ010000415.1:0-26281 GCA_036277235.1 Thermoanaerobaculia bacterium
AGGAGGAGGACGCTCAATGGGTCTGGAGCGACCGCCGGGGAGATGTCGAAGTCCGCTTCACGGGCCGGGGCCCTGCGGGCGAGAGACAGGAGATCCTCGCCCGCATCGAGCCCGATGCCCCTCCAGTCGCCTGGGCGAAGCAGATCCACTCCGCCACGGTCCTGCCGGCTCATCCCGGACATTGCGGCGAGGGGGATGCCCTGTTCGGGGACGCTCCGGATCTTGCCCTCTCGGTGGTGACGGCCGACTGCGTGCCGGTCCTCCTGGCGGGGCCGAACGGTCTGGCGGCGGTCCATGCCGGATGGCGCGGGCTGGTCGGGGGCGTGATCCCGGCCACGCTGGAGAGGTTGGGCGGAGCGCATGCCGTCCATACAGCCTGGATCGGTCCGACGATCGGCCCCTGCTGCTACGAGGTCGGCGAGGAGGTGGCGGGGCAGTTTCCGGACGAAGCCGTCGTTCCCGGACCGGCAGACAGGCCCCACCTGGACCTGATCGCGGCGGCCCGGCAGCAGTTGAAGGGTGTCAAAAAGGTCCGCATCGTGGCGGTCTGCACGCGATGCGCGGCGGACCGGCTCTACAGCTATCGCAGGGAGGGCAAGGGGGTGGGCCGGAACGTGGCTTTCATCTGGCGGAACCGTAGGGACTGACCCGTAGGGACCCGTAGAGACGCCCCAGTACGCTACCACCGCGCTGCCGGGTGTACAAGGTCGGGGCGTCTCATGGCCCCAGTCACCACCAAACGTCCCGTAACCTGTCGTGGAGAGACGCCCCGACCCTGTACACCCGGTCGGATCGTGCCAGCGGACTGGGGCGTCTCTACCCGGACCGTAGCCGGAGATCCTACCTGGAAGCGCCCCGCGCCCTGACGCCCCGCGGGTCCCGTCCGAACGCCCGGAGCTGGCCGCACGCGGCGCTGACGTCGTCGCCCCTCCGCCGGCGGACCGTGGCGATCAATCCCTTCTGGCGCAGCCGTTCCTGGAACCGGTCGACCGCCTCGTCGTCCGGCGGAACCATGCGGTCGCCGAGCACTTGGTCCGGGTTGATCGGGATCAGGTTGACCTTGGCGCGCACGCCGCTCAGCAGCTTCACCAGGCGGTCGGCATCGCGGACGGAGTCGTTCAGGTCGCGGATCAGGATGTATTCGAAGGTGATCTTGCGCCCCTTCTCCAGCGGGTAGCGGCGGAGGGCCGCCATCAGGTCGGCGAGCGGCCAGGTGCGGTTGATCGGCATGATCTCCGTGCGCTTGTCGTCGTCGCCCGCGTGGAGGGAAATTGCGAGGTTGGGGCGGCGCTCCCAGGCAGCCATCTCTTCCAGGGCGGGCAGGATGCCGACGGTCGAGACGGTGATCCGGTGCGGCGAGATCCACTCGGTGAGGATGTCGAGCGCGGCCTTCACGTTCTCCAGGTTGAGCAGCGGCTCGCCCATGCCCATGAAGACGATGTTGAGCCCTTCCATGGGGAGGTCCGCGTCGGCGCGGATCGCCAGCACCTGGCCCACGATCTCGCCCGCCGTGAGATCGCGGCCCGCTCCCCAGTAGCCGGTCACGCAGAAGGAGCAGGCCAGGGCGCAGCCGGCTTGGCTGGAGATGCAGAGGGTGCGCCGATTGCGGACAGCCCCCCTCTCGGGGATGTCGACCGCCTCGATGGTGGCGCCGTCGTGCAGCTTGAACAGATACTTGCAGGTGCCGTCGGAGGCGAGGCGCTTCTCGGAGATCTCGGGCAGGCCGATGCGGAAGCGCTCCGCGAGCCTGGCGCGCAGGTCCTTGCCGAGGTCGGTCATCTCGGAGACGTCGCGGACCGCCCGCGCATAGAGCGCCTGGTAGACCTGCTCGATGCGGAACGGGCGGTCGAGTATCGGCGCCAGGGGCGCGAGCGCTTCGGCGAGACGCTCCCGGTTCAGGCCGAGCAGGTCGGTGCGGGTTTCGATTGCGGTGTTCATGATGTTGCGGGCTTGCCCGCGGGGACGTCAGGTGGCGGTGGTGCGGCGCCGGCGCAGCCGCCGGGTGGGATCGATGCCGATCGACCGCAGGAAGCTCAGGTCGCGGCCGTCGATCTGGAAGACCGGCTCCGATCCGGAGCGGAAGCTCGGAGCGGTCAGCGAGAGCGGCTCTTCGTCGAGGCTCTCCCGCTTGCAGTCCACGAGCAGGTAGAGCGCATAGCCCTCCTCGCGGATCTTCCGCAGCGTCCGGTTGACCTCCGCCGAATCGGAGATCGCCTCGGAGAGAGCGCGCCGCAGCTCGCGCAGCATCTGATGGAGCTTGTCGTCCAGCTCAGGATCCTCCACGGCCAGGTTTTCACGGGGCCGACTTCCGGGATTATCACCCCTGTCCCAGAGGGTGTCAAACCACGGCGAGGCATTCAACAAAAGCCCGCGCACCCTGCATTCCTCGAAGAATTTCCATGGTAGTCTAACGGGCCTTGTCCAAAGGAAAGATGTGATGTCGCAACCCCTGAAATCGGAGGTCAAGGCTGGCTTGGATGCCTGGCTCGCCGCGGCCGGCTTTCCTTTCTTCAAGCCCCTGCCGCTGCCCGGCGACGTCTCGCCCCGGCGCTACACCCGCCTGGTCGGACCGGACGGCGGCAGCGCGATCCTCGCCACCTATCCGCCGGAGATCCGCGGCACCTGCACCCGTTTCCTTTGCACGACCGCGCTGCTGGAGCAGGCCGGCGTACCCGTGCCGCGAGTTCTGGCTTCGTCCTGCGACGAGGGCTGGATGCTGGTGGAGGACCTCGGGCCGCAGACTCTGGCCGAGTGGGGTCAGGGCCGGCCCTGGAATGAGCTGCAGCCGTACTTCGAGCGGGCGCTCGAGTTGGTGGATCGCATCGGCCGCATCCCGGTTGAGAGGGTCGAGGGGCTCAACCCGCGGCTCGGCGGCGAGCTGCTGCGCAAGGAGCTCACCCAAACCTGGGACCTCTTCCTCCAGCCGCGGGCGCTCACCGGCGGCGAGCGGCTGACCCGCGCCCTGAGCGCCGCCCTGGATGCGATCTGCGCCAACCTGGACGCGGAGACCCCGGTCTCCTGCCACCGGGACTTCATGGTGCGGAACCTGATGCTCGTGTCGGGGGATCTCATCGTGCTCGACCATCAAGACCTGCGCCTGGGACCTCCGGCCTACGACCTGGCCTCGCTGCTCAACGACACCCTCTTCCCGCCATCCGGGGTGGAGGAAGCGCTGCTCGCCCGGGCCTCGTTCGAGCCGGTCAGCTATCACCGGGCGGCGGCGCAACGGACGCTCAAGGCGATCGGCACCTACGCCTCTTTCGCCTTGCGCGGAGCCGACCGCCATCTGCCGCTCGTGCCGCCGACCCTGGGCCGCTGCCTGGCCCATCTCGCTCAGGTGCCCGAGAGCGCGCCGCTGGTCTCCGACCTGGCCGAGGCCTGGGCAGCTGTCCTCGGCTCGGAGTGCTGATCTGCTAGACTGCCCGCGAGGGCATCCTTGCCCCAGGAGCTTGAAACATGCCTAGCCTCGGCGTCCCAGAGCTGATGATCGTCTTCCTCATCATTGTCGTGTTGTTCGGCGCCTCGCGCCTGCCCCAGATCGGCAAGGGGCTCGGCGAGGGGATCCGCAACTTCAAGAAGGGGATGAAAGCGGGGGACGATACGCCGGATCAGCTCGAAGAGAAGACTCGAAATCCCTGAAGGCGCGCCGACTAGGCGCGCCGTTGAAAGAGATTGCGCGCCGGTACGGCAGCCCCGCGCGCCAACATGGCGCATCCCTACCCGGCCGACTTGACCGCCGGCAGCGCCACGAACGGGTCCCTTCCCCAGCCCGCCCTCTTCCAAGCCTTCTCGGAGTGCCCGCGGTAGATCGCCAGCACCTTGCGCACATATTGCCGGGTCTCCCGGTAGGGCGGCACGCCGTTGTAGCGGGCCACGGTCGCCGGTCCCGCGTTGTAGGCGGCCAGCGTCCGCTCCAGGTCACCGTCGAACTCCCGCAGCAGCGAGGACAGATACCGGGTTCCGGCCTCCAGGTTGGCATAGGGGTCGAGGAGGTCGGACGTGCCATAAAGACCGCCGGTCGAGGGGAGAATCTGCATCAGGCCCGTCGCCCCCTTGGGGGACACGGCGTGCGGGCGGAAGCGGGACTCGGCTTCGACGATGGCTGCCACGAGCAGGCCGTCCACGCTGTGCTTCTGGGCGGTGCGCCAGATCTGGGAGCCGTAGGGGAGCCCTACGAGGACCTCGCGGCGGGCGGCTTCGGCGTCCCCCTCGGGGAACGCCTTCATCTCGCTGGGTTGGTTGGCAAGGGCGGCGTCCAAGTCGCCCGGAGTGATGGCGTGAAAGCTGCTGGGCCTCGATTGGACGACCCACTTCGCCAGGTCTTGCAGGGCCTGGCCCTCGGGAGGGGAGTCAGGAAGGCGGAAAGGATCGGGAAGAGCGGTGTCGGACGGAGTTGAGTTGAAAGCAATCACCAGGAACATCATCGTCGCGAGCACCGTGAACGGCACGCGTTTCGGGTTCATAGCCCTCCTTGTCGCGGTCGCACGGTGAGCCCGTTCCAGGATACGCCTGGAGCGGATCTCGTTTGTAAAAACAACACAAGCCACCCGCGAAACACACGGGTGGCATCCCTTGACTTGGTTGAAATTACTGCAGAATCGGTGCCAGCTACGCGTCAGAGAGCGGGGGCAGCTTGCGCCGGGCCGACTTCCGGTGGGCGAGCCCGTAGTCCTCCGAGGCGATCCCCAAGTCGGAGACCTTGTTGCGGAGGGTGTTGCGGTGGACTCCCAGCGACTTGGCGGAGCGGCAGAAGTTGCCCCGGTTGGTCTTGAGGGAGGCCACGATGAACTGGCGCTCGAATTCGCGGCGTGCCTGCTCGAGGGTCAGGCCGCGGCGGACGAGCTCGTCGACGATTTGAAACAGGCGTCCATTGAGGTTTTGGTCGGCCAAGAACGTGTCCTCGGGGATCAGTGTACTGCGAACCAAGGGAAGCGTCAGCCTAGCACAGGCGCCTGGAAATGCCCAAGCGCCTGTGCGCTCAAAACGGAGGGGTCACTGCGGGGACAGCCAGTCCCCGAGGAAGACGGCGTAGCGCGACTCGATGACCTTGGCGAGCGAGGAGCTCTTGTGGACGGCCAGGACGGCGAGCTTGCCGACGACGATCGGCGGCAGCCCGTCGCGGTTCTTGCGGTAGATGGTGTACATGTCGCCGGGGGTGACCTCGGCGTCCTCCCCGCGGTCGATGTAGACCACATGGTCCTCGGCGATCGAGACCAGGTTGTCCTGGGTGAAGAGGATGACGGGGTTGTCCTGCAGCTCCTCCTCGGGCTCCGGGTAGTTGATCGGGCGCAGGGCGCCGAGGCGGCCCAGGGGCACCGGCTCGGGCTCGAACGTGCGGAGCTGCTGCCCGATCAGGATCGGATCGCAGGAGTGGACGATCTCGCCGATGGCGGTCTCTTCCTGCACCGACAGCACCCGGATGCGGCCGAGGTAGTGGTAGAAGCGGCCCGCGACCTGCTTGGTGACGGGGTGGACGACCTGGCGCTGGGGCTGGATGACGGTGAACAGGGTGCCGGGGCTCATGCCCCGCGCGCGTCCGCCGTCGAGGTAGACGATGTCGCCCGTCGACAGGTTGTACTTGGCCGTGCCCGGCCGGCCGTACTTGCCGCGGAAGCCGTAGCTCGGGAGCTGATCCAGGTCGGGGCCCAGGGAGTCGTACTCCGAGCCGATGATCGTGTGCTCGAACTTCTCGTCCAGGTCGCCGATGTAGCCCGTGCAGTAGATGTCGCTCTCGCCGCCGAGCGGAACCGGTTCGCCGGCCGCCTGCTCCGAGGTCAGCACGTCGCCGTCGGGCGTGCCGATGTCCTCGGGCACGGCCTCCTCCACGGTGCCGCCTTCCGCCAGGGTGTCCACGGGCGCCACCTCGGGGCCGAGCACCAGCGGGTCGCCCGGGTAGATCCAGTGGGCGTCCAGGATGTACTGGTTCCTCTCCCAGATCTGCGGCCACAGGTAGGGGTCGCCATGGAAGCGGGCTGCGAGGTCCCAGAGGGTATCGCCCCGCTCGATCACATGGACCTGGCCCTCCACGGGAGGCGGATTCCAGGCGGTCCAATGGCCGTCCACGAGGTGGAGGTCCTGCGGCGGACGATCCGCGGCCGCAAGAGGATGGGTACCGAACAAAACGGCTACGACGAGACCGGCAAGCCGCACTCTCATGAGGGCCTCCTGAACGCCAGGGAGGAGAAGCATAGTGAATTCGCTATGCCCTAAGCTACAGAGTCTTACTGCGGCTGTCAAGTTTACCGCAAGAAGGTTGAAGTTTTCCTTGAGACTTTCAGGGAGAAGTAGGGGCGGGGCTTGTCCCCGCCCGCCTTCACGGAATGCTGAGGCGCCGCTCGTCGGCGACCGAGGCGGCCGCGGTGCCCGGGAAGAGGCGGATCACCTCGGCGTAGGTGGTGCGGGCGCCTTCGAGGTCGTCCAGGGCTTCCAGGCACTGGCCGGCCTTGAGCATGGCGTCGGGCACCTTGTTGCCCTCCGGGAAGCGGGAGACCGTCTCGCGGAAGGCGGCCAGGGCTCCCCGCAGATCGCCGCGGGCGTAGCGGCACTCGCCGATCCAGTACGAGGCGTTGTCGGCGAGCTCGCTCTTGGGATTTCCCTGGAGGAAGCGCTGGAAGCTGGTCTCCGCGTCCACGAAGTGGCCCTGGTGGTAGAGCGTGTAGCCGCGGTCGTACAGGGCCTGGGAGGCGGGCGCGAGCACCTCTTCCGTAACCGTGTCGGCCGGCGTCGTTCTCGGGGCCGGCGTGGCCGGGCGGGTCTGAGGCCGGGCCGGGGGCGCCTCGGGCACGTCGATGTCGGCTTCCTCGATCTCCTGCCGGGGTGGCACTCTCGGCATGTCCTCGGAGGGCGCCGGCCGGGCCGGCTCTGTCCGAGGGGGAGGAGCCGTAGCCACCGGTTGCCGGGTCTCGGTCCTCGGCGGCGGAGTCTGGCGCGGGGGCGTGGCGGACGCCTGGGTGCCCGTCGGGCGGGGAGCCTGCGTCGCGGTCGAAGGCCGGGCGCCGGTCGGGGCCGGCCGTCCGGCGGTCTCTCCCGCCTGCTGGCGGAGCCGGGCGATCTCGACTTCATCCATGGCCGCCTGCCGCTGCAGCTCTACGACCTGGGCGCGCAGGCGTTGGATCTCCTGCTCCAGGCCCGAGGTGTCGGGCCGCAGGGGAGTGCCGGCGCAGCCGGCCAGGATCAGAAGGCAGAGGGTCGCCAGGGTCGCGCGATGCTTCATGTCTGCGCTCTCCGTTGCGGGATCTCCGCGAGAAATGGACTTTCGGGGAACTCGGCCCGGAGCCGGTCGAAGGTCTTGTCCGCGTCTTCCTTCTTGCCCATCAGGTCATAGGCGAGGCCGAGGTGGTAGATGACCTTGTCCCGGTTCGGGTACTGCGGGTACTCGCTGAGCAGGAGCTCGAAACGCTGCGCCGCCCCGGCGCCGATGCCGTAGCGGAGATAGAACCGGCCCACCGTGAACTCGTGCTCGGCGAGGTTGTTCTCCACCAGGGTGATCTGCTCCTGGGCCTGGGCCGCGTACTCGCTCGTGGGGTAGATCCGCATGAGCTCGCGGTAGGCCTCCAGCGCCTTGCGGGTGACCGTCTGGTCGCGGTCCGGCTTCTCCATCCGCTTGGCCAGGCTGTTGGCGATCTGGAACTGCACGTAGGGGGCCTGCTCGCTGGTCGGGAACCGGTTCAGGAAGTCGCGGTACTTGGCTTCCGCCTGCACGTAGTTCGAGGTGCCCCCCTCCTGGTAGTAGGTGTCGGCTGCCAGGAGCAGGCCTTCGCGGCCGATGGCCGAGTTGGGCTCCACCTCGAACGCGTGCGTGAAGTAGGGGCGGGCGCGCGCGTACTTCTGCTGCGCGAGCAGCGCCTTGCCCTGGACCAGGGACTCT
Source organism: Thermoanaerobaculia bacterium (assembly GCA_036277235.1). Taxonomy (GTDB): domain Bacteria; phylum Acidobacteriota; class Thermoanaerobaculia; order Multivoradales; family UBA5704; genus DATMER01. Next base: position 7,868 of record DASUNJ010000415.1, read on the forward strand.
TCCGCCGAGAGTTGGAGGATCGGGTCCTCGGCCCTGCCGCTGCGGCAACCGGCGAGCGCCCCCAGGAGGAGCAGGAGCGCGGCCAGCACGGGAAAGGTTCGTCTCATACGGTCTCCGGCCGAGCGCGAATGCGAAGCTCGGACATAATGGCAACCGGGTCGCCTGCCGCGAAGATTCCCGACCCGACGATACAAGTGTCCACCCCGGCCGCGACCACCTGGGCGATGTTACCGCGATCGATGCCCCCGTCCATGGCGATTTCGACCTGCAAGTTGCTCTTCCGGATCATGTCGCGGAGCCGCCGCGCCTTGTCCAGGGCCCGGGGCAGGAAGGCCTGGCCGGCGAAGCCCGGGTTGACCGACATGAGCAGGACGAAGTCCGCCTGGGGGAGGACGTCCTCCAGGATCTCGACCGGCGTGGCCGGGTTGAGGACCACTCCCGCCTTCGCGCCGCCCTTCCTGATGTAGGTGAGCAGCCGGTCCAGGTGGACCGCGGCCTCCCAGTGCACGCCCACCCGCGCCGAGCCCGCCTCCAGGTAGTCGTCCATCAGGCGGTCCGGGTTGGAGACCATCAGGTGGACGTCCAGGGGGATCTCCGTCCGGCGGCGGAGCGCCTTGATGACCGGGATGCCGAAGCTGAGGTTCGGGACGAAGTGCCCGTCCATGACGTCCACGTGCAGCAGGTCGGCCCCTCCCCGCTCGCAGAGAGCGAGGGCGCCGGCCATGTCGGCCAGGTCCGCGGCGAGGAGCGACGGCGCCAGCTTCATGGGCGACGATTTGCCGAGGGAGTCGCCGGGGGAGTGGGCCCAGGGGTCGGCGAAACCGTCGGAGCGGGCAAAGGGAAGAAATCCCGGGGCGTGGAGCTGTCGAGCGGGGTGTCGGCCGTGGCCACCACGAGCGAGATGTTGTCCTGCTTGGTCACCGGATGGCCGAATTGCGGGAACTGGCGGAGGATCACGCCGGCCGCCACCCCCTCATAGCGCTCGTACTTGACGCTGCCGAAGGTGAAGCCGCGCTGCTCGAACAGCGGGCGGACGCTCTCATAGTCGCGATAGACGAGCTCGGGCATGATGTAGCGGTCGGAGGGCACGTTGAGCGAGAGCAGCACGTGGACCGGCGTCGAGGGCGGGATGTCCGCGCCCTGTGTCGGGTCCGAGGTCAGGACCGAGCCGGTGGCCGCCGTGGTGCTGAAGGCGCCCAGGAGCCGTCCGACCGTCAGGCCGCTGCCGGAGAGGGCCGCCTGGGCCGCGGGCAGCGTCTTGCCGCCCAGCTCGGGGACGGTGACGCGCTGCGGTCCCTTGGAGAGCACGACGGTCACGCCGCTCCCCCGCTTGACCAGGGTGCGCGCGTCCGGGTTCTGCCGCACCACGTGCCCGGTCGGCACCTTCTCGCTGTAACGCCCCTCATTCTCGACGCCGCGCAGCCGCAGCCCCTGGTCCGCGAGCCGGGCGCCTGCCTCGCTGCGCGACAATCCTTCGACCACGGGCACCGTGGTGACGCCGCTGCGCACGAACAGGCTGAACGAGGTATACGCCGCGAGACCGAAGACGAGCAGGATGACGAAGCCATAGCCCACGTAGACAAGTCCCCGCACGATCCTCGACATGGTCGGCAGTCTACCAAAGCCGGCATAAAATCCCGCGCATGACGGTCCTGCCGCCCCTCGGAACGCACATTTCAGTCGCCGGAGGCCTGTCGACTGCCTTTGGCCGCGCCGCCGATCTCGGCTGCGACGCCATGCAGATCTTCGTCAAGAACGCCAGCCAGTGGCGCGGCAAGGAGATGCTCGACGGCGAGATCGCGGCCTTTCGCGAGGCCCATGCCGGCAGCGCGGTGGGTCCGCTCATGGCCCACGGAAGCTACTTGATCAACTTGGCGGCCACGGACCCGGTGATCCTGGAGAAGTCGCTGGACGCCCTCGCCGACGAGCTGGTCCGCTGCTCGCGCCTCGGGGTCGCCGGCCTGGTGCTCCATCCGGGCGCTCACCTCGGGGCAGGAGAAGAGGCCGGGATCGACAAGGTGGCGGCCGCGCTCGACGCGGTCCTCGGGGACCTGCCCGACGTCTCCACCCGGGTGCTCCTGGAGAACACGGCCGGCCAGGGGAGCTGCCTGGGCTGGCGCCTGGAGCAGCTCGCCGCGATCCGGGAGCGGGTGGCGGAGCCTCTCCGTGTGGGCTTCTGCCTGGACACCTGCCACGCCTTTGCCGCGGGCTACGCCATCCACGAGGAGGCCGGCTTTGCCGACTTCCTGAGCGAGGTCGACGAGCGGCTGGGCCTGGCCACCGTGAGCTGCTTCCACATCAACGACTCGGTCCGCTCCTTCGCCTCGCGCCGCGACCGCCACGCCCACATCGGGGAGGGTGAGATCGGGCTCGCCCTGTTCGAGAGGATGCTGACCGAGCCGCGCATTCACGAGATCCCGATGGTCGTGGAGACCGATCCCGAGGAGGACATGGAAGGCCACCGCAGGGACCTGGAGGTCCTGCGGGGCCTTGTGGGTCTGGGAAAGAAGAAGAAGAGAAAGAGCCGGGTCAATTCACCCAGCGGTCGATCAGCCGGTTGATGACCGCCTTCGGGTAGCTCTTCGTCGGCGAGGGGAGGTCCTTGATGGCGCTCTCCACCTGCGCCAGCGAATCCTCCACCGAGGCGACCGGGTTCGCGATGAAGCGCAGGCGCTGGCGGCGGTCCACGACCACCAGGGCCGGGGCGGCCGGGCGACCCTCCTCGGGGGCGGTCACACCATAGGCAGAGGAGAAGTTGCGGTCGTCGTGCAGCAGCGGGAAGAGGAGCTTGCGCTCGCGCTGCAGCTTGCGGAGGGCGTCGAGAGGGGTGGGCGACACGGCCAGGATGCGGACCTGGAGCTTCACCAGGCTGTCCCGGCGGGCGTTCAGGGCGTCGAGGTCGCGCAGGACCCGCTCATCATCGGGATTGGCGAAGAAGTAGATCACCATCGCCGTCCGGGTCACCTCGTCCTTCAACATCAGGAGGGCGTCCTCCGTCGAGCTCAGGTCAAAGTTCGGCGCTTCGTCGCCGATGGAGATCGGACCGGGCATGCTGTCTCCTCTGGTCAAGAACCGGGGAACAAGTTTCTCACGAACTCGGTCTTTGAAAGGTCGAAGTAGATCACGACGAACATCAGCAGCAGGATCATCACGAAGCCGACCTGGCTGATGACCTCTTTCATCCTCATGGGAAGGTCGCGGCGGATCACCTCCTCGATCAGCAGGATCGAGATCTGGCCGCCGTCGAGGATCGGGATCGGCAAGAGGTTCATCACCGCGATGCTGATGCTGAGCAGGCCCATGATGGAGATCAGGTACTTCGGGCCGATGCGCGCCGCCTCGCCGGTCTGGCGGGCGATCTCGATGGGGCCGGCCAGCGCGCCCTTGGGCGACACCTCGCGCTTGAAGATCTTGCCCAGGATGTAGAACGTGTCGCGGACGATCTGGATGTTGTACCGGACCGCCTCGACCACGGCGCGGGCCGGGCCGTAGCGCTGGAACATGCCGATGCCGACGCCGATCTTGCCCACCTTGCCGTCGCTGTCGGGCGTGACCTGGAGGGTCCGGAGCTCGCCGTCGCGGCTCACCTGGACCTCGGTGGCCATGCCCGGCCGCGCTTCGATCGATTTCACGAAGCTCTCGCCGTCCGCGACCGGATGGCCGGCCACGGCGCGCAGCTCGTCGCCGGGCTGGAAGCCCGCCTTCTCGGCCGGCGTGCCGGGGAAGACGCGGGTGACCTGCGGGCGGATGACAGGATAGAGGCCGGCGGTGTCGCCGTTGCCGTCCCGGGGATCGGCCTTGGGGGTGACGACGGCCTGCAGGACCTGCTCCCCGCGCTGGTACTTGACCGGCACCGGCTGCCCGCCGCGGGTGGTGAGCTCGATGAGCACCTGCATCCAGTTCTCGATCGGCTTGCCGCCGACCTCGAGGATCACGTCGCCCTTCTGAAACTTCGCCTGGGCGCCGGACGAGCCGGCTTCGACCACGCCGATGACCGGGGGAATGGAGGTGGGGTTGCCCGCCTCGATGCCGACCATGAAGAGGCCGGCGAAGATCGCGATGGCCAGGACCACGTTCATGGCCGGGCCGGCCAGGTAGACCAGGATCCGCTGCCAGCGCGGCTTGCTCAGGAACTCGCGCGGATCGTTGCCGGTCGCCTCCTCGATGCTCTCGCCGCCCAACCGCACGTATCCACCCAGGGGGACGGCCGAAAGGCGGTACTCGGTCTCCCCGCGCTGTGTGCTCCACAGCTTGCGCCCGAAGCCGACGGAGAAGGTGAGCACCCGCACGTCGAATGCCTTGGCGACCAGAAGATGGCCAGCCTCGTGCACGACGATGATCACGCCGAGGGCGAAAATGAAGGAGAGGATCTGAATCAGGAACGTAGTCATGACTGGCCCTTTGCGCGAAAAATCGCCGTAGATGGTCGATTATATCGAACCTTCTGAACCGGCTGGGCATTCCCCTACAGGGGGGGCAGGGGGATCGGCACGCCTTCGATCCGCAGCAGCCAGAGCGCCAGGACCAGGACCGGGGCGGCGAACAGCATGGCGTCGATCCGGTCCAGCATGCCGCCGTGCCCGGGCAGGACGTTGCCCGAATCCTTGACGCCCGAGCCGCGCTTGATCATCGATTCGACCAGGTCGCCGATCTGGGCGGCCGCGGCGGTCAGGGCGGCGACGGCCAGCAGCTCGAGGTCGATCCGGCCCAGGCGCGACCAGCTCCAGACCGCGGCAGTCAGGATCGACGCCGCGAAGCCGGCGAGCGATCCTTCCCAGCTCTTCTTCGGGCTGATCACCGGCGCCATCTTGTGCCGGCCCAGCTTCGACCCCACGTAATAGGCCGCGGTGTCGCCAAGCCAGACGACGGCCAGGAGCAGGAACACGAGCCAGGGATCCGCCTGCTGCAGGTAGTGCAGGCTGGAGATCGGCAGCGCGAAGTAGAGCACGCCGAACCCCAGGATGCCCAAGGCATCCAGCGTCTCGGAGAGCGGCACCCGGGACAGCAGGGTGAGGCTGCCCAGGCCCACGGAGAGCAGGACGCCGGCCGTGAACAGGTGCAGCCGCGGGTCGAGGAGCTCGCCCCCTTCGAACAGGGAGGCGCTCACGGCCACGGCGGCCAGCGGCACGGCGACCAGGAGCACCTTGAGCGGAGCGTGGGGTGCCCGGTTGCGGACGATCTGCAGGTACTCGTAGACCGCCCAGTTGACCAGGACGGCGGCGAAGACGAAGAACCAGGGTCCCGGCAGCTTGAAAAGGGCCAGGACGACGAGGGGGGTCAGGATCGCTGCGGTGAGGAGCCTCTGCATGAGCCGGGGCTCAGGCCGGGCCTCGTCCGGAGGAGACTCCGGAGGAGAAAAGACCGCCGGCCGCGGCCTCCTCTTGGGCTTCCCCCGATGATCCCGGCCGGACCGCGCCGTAGCGCCGCTCCCGTCCCTGGTAGGCGAGGATGGCTTCGAACAAATCGCGCCGGCGGAAGTCCGGCCACAGGGTCTGGGTCACCCAGATCTCGGTGTAGGCGATCTGCCAGAGGAGGAAGTTGCTCACCCGCAGCTCGCCCGAGGTGCGGACCAGCAGGTCCGGATCGGGCTGGCCCGAGGTGTAGAGATAGCGGTTGAGCGTCTCTTCGTCGATGTCCGCGTGCTTGCCGGCGGCCCAGTCGGCCACGATGCGCCGGCAGGCGTCGACGATCTCGCAGCGTCCCGAGTAGTTGAGGGCGATGTTGAAGCTCATCCCCCGGCAATTCCGGGTGGCTTCCAGCGTGGCCTCGATCTCACGCACGACGCTCGGGTCGAGCTCCTGCCAGCGGCCGATGGCGTGGAACCGGATGTCGTTGTCGACCAGGTTCTGCCGCTCCTTGCGCACGTACTCCTTGAGCAGGTTCATCAGGGTCCAGACTTCAAATCGTGGCCGCTTCCAGTTCTCGACCGAAAAGGCGTACAGGGTGAGCACGTCGAGCCCGAGCTGGGCCGAGGACTCCACCGTGTCGCGCACGGCCGCGACGCCTGCCCGGTGCCCTTCGACCCGGGGCAGATTGCGCGATTTCGCCCACCGCCCGTTGCCGTCCATGATGATGGCGACGTGCCGCGGCAGCCGGGACAGGTCCATCCGGCGGACGATCAGCTCTTCGGGTGAGCCCGGGGGGGCGAGTTTGGAAAGTTCGGCCATGTCGAAGGTCCCCTAAGGTACCACAACCACCGGATAGGACACGCTCTCCAGGATCAGGCCATGGGCCGGGGCGGTGGGTCCGGCCGCGGAGCGAGGCCGGCCGGAGAGGAGGTCGGCAAGCTCTTCCGGATCGCGCCGTCCGAGGCCAACCTCGATCAACGTCCCCACCAGAGCACGAACCATGCCGCGCAGGAACCCCTCCCCCGCGATCGTGAAGCGCAGCTCCTCTCCCTGTTCGGCCCAGCCGGCGGCGAAGATGCGGCGGAACGGCTGGCCGTGGCTCCCTCCGGCCAGGGCGAACGCCGAGAAGTCGTGCCTTCCGGGGAGGAGGGCTGTGGCCGACTCCATGCGGGCCAGCTCGATCTTCGCCGGCACCTGGACGGCGAACGGCGCGTCCAGGGGAGAGAGCACCTCGGCGCGGCTCAGCCGGTAGCTGTACTCCTTGCTCAAGGCGCTCTTGCGGGCATGGAAGCCCTTGTCCACCAGCCCGGCGGCCATCACCCGGACATCCTCGGGCAAGTGCCGGTTGACCCCATGGACCAGGGCGCGGTGAGGAAACGGGCGCGGGAGGTCCAGGTGGGCGACCTGCCCGCGGGCATGCACCCCGGCATCCGTGCGGCTCGCGCCCGTCACCCGGACCGGATCGCCCACCAGCCTGGAGACAGCTTCCTCAACGACCTCCTGCACGGTCAGGGCGTTCTCCTGATGCTGCCAGCCGGCGTAGCGCTCGCCGCGGTAGGAGATTGTCAGGCGGGCTCTCATCGCCGAACCATCAGCAACCCGAACGGCACCCAGATCGCCAGGAACACCCAGGGCCATAGCGGAATCCCCGCTTGGACCAGGTAGGAAAGCAGGATCAACCCCGAAAGCGCCAGCCAGGCCCGCTGCCGAAGGAGCGCCGCCCAGGGAAGCACCCACAAGAGATACCAGGGGTAGACCGTGGCCGAGAGGAGCAGGAGCGTGCCCAAAAGGCGTCCCGTCCCGGCGACGGGGTCGGTCTCCCGGAGCGAGCGCAGGACCGCCGCTGCCATCCCTGCGGCGAGGAGGAGCTTCGCCAGGAGCTGGGGATAGAGATAGGGATATACCCAATCCCAGGCGTACCACATCTCCGTCCGGCGCTCCAACGCCTCCAACCCCCGTGCGATCGCCGGGGCAACCCCGGCGGTATCCATCAGGCGCCAGAGCGGCTCGAAGATTGGACCGTTGAACTCCCAGGAGATGCCATAGGTGAGGAGGCCGGGCGGAATCCCCCCGGTGGCGGCGATCACCGGCAGGACCGCCGCCGCGATCAAAACAGCCGCCGTTCCCAGGAGGCGGACGCCTCCCTGGCGTGTCCACATCGGCAGGGCCGCGACGGGAACGATCTTGGCGAGAGCCCCTGCCGCTGCCCAGATCCCTGACCGGACCTCCCTTCCCTGAGCCAGGGCGAGCACCGCTCCCACCGTCGCCGCCACCCCCAGGGCATCGACATGCCCCATCCCGGACACTTCCAGAAGCACGAGCGGGTTCCAGGCGTACCAGGCGATCCGCCCCTCGGGAATCCCCCTCTGGCGGGCGAGGCGGAGGAGCAGCGCGCAGGTCCCCAGGTCGGCGGCGGTGGCCAGGAGCTTCCATCCCAGGAGCAGCTTCCATCCCAGAAAGGGAAGCTTGCTAGCTATACTGAACAGCGCTATCGAGAGCGGCGGGTACACTGTGGGAACTTCTGTATGGGGAAGGCGCTGCCACAGCTCGTCGCGAAAAGGGATAAGCTCGGGGGCCGCCGGCGGCAAGGCGTAGGGATTCAGGCCGGCCAGGGCGACCTTCCCATCCCAGAGATAGCGTAGCGCGTCGTCCGACAGCGTGAGCGGTAAAAGCAGCAGCGGCAGTCTCAGCAGCAAGGACCCGAGGAGGATCGTCCTGCCGGGGAGCGCGGCCGTTTCGAGACGGCGGCAGATGAAGGCGAGCCAGAGGAAGCCCGACCCGAGAAGGACGAGAGCGAGCGGAAGCCGATGAGAGAGATCCGAGAGAAACGCCAGACCCGCGGTCAGACCCAGCAGCGGGAGCGCCAGGGCCAGGACGGCTCGGCGAGAGGAGCTTTGCCGGGATGAGCTTTCCGGGTGCAGCGATCCTGCTGACAATCTATTACCTCGTCCTGGGAGTCCTCGCCTTCTACGGCCTGCACCGCCTGGCTCTGGTGATGGTGTACCTGCGGACGCGCCGGCGCGTTCCGCCCCGCCCTGCCGATCCGCCGGAGTGGCCCGTGGTCACGGTGCAGCTCCCACTCTACAACGAGATGTACGTGGCCCAGCGGCTCATCGAAGCCGTCTGCCGGCTCGACTACCCGCGCGACCGGCTGGAGATCCAGGTCCTCGACGACTCGACCGACGAGACCACCGGCATCGTCGCCCGGGTGGTGGAAGAGCAGCGCCGCCTCGGGATCGACATCCATCACCTCCACCGGACCGACCGCCGCGGCTTCAAGGCGGGAGCGCTGGAAGCCGGCCTCGAACGGGCCCGCGGCGGGCTGATCGCCATCTTCGACGCCGACTTCGTGCCGCAGCCTGAATTCCTCCGGGAGGCCGTACCGCACTTCTCCGATCCGGGATTGGGCATGGTCCAGGGGAGCTGGGCGCACATCAACCGCGCCTACTCGCTGCTCACCCGCGCCCAGGCGATCCTCCTGGACGGCCACTTCCTGATCGAGCACACGGCGCGCAACCGGGGCGGCTGCTTCTTCAACTTCAACGGCACGGCCGGAGTCTGGAGGCGCGACGCCATCCTCCTGCCGGGCGGCTGGCAGCACGACACCCTCACCGAGGACCTCGACCTCTCCTACCGGGCGCAGCTCGCGGGCTGGAAGTTCCTCTACCTGCCGGACCTGGCGGTGCCCTCGGAGCTGCCGGTGGACATCAACGGCTTCAAGGGGCAGCAGTACCGCTGGACCAAGGGCTCGGTCCAGACCGGCCGCAAGCTCCTGGGCCGGATCCTGCGCGCGCCGCTGCCCTGGAAGGTCAAGTTCGAAGCCTTCGTACACCTGACCAACAACACCAGCTACGCGCTGATGGTGGTCATGGCGCTCCTGATCTTCCCTGCCATGCTCATCCGCGCCGATTCCACCTGGTGGGACATGCTGGTCATCGATCTGCCTCTCTTCCTGACGGCGACGGTCTCGGTCCTGATCTTCTACATGGCGAGCCAGTCCGCGGCGGGCCTGGGCTGGCGGACGCAGGTGCGCTACCTGCCGGCGGTGATGGGGCTGGGGATCGGGCTGTCCGTGAACAATGCGAGGGCGGTGCTCTCCGGCCTGTTCCAGCGCGGCGGCACTTTCCATCGCACGCCCAAGTACCGGATCGAGCGCCAGGGGGAGGACTGGCTCAAGAAGCGCTACCGCTCGGGCCGCAACGTCTCGCTCTGGATCGAGCTGACGATGGCCCTGTACTTCCTCTCCTGCTTCATCTACGCCGTGGTCCACAGAATGTGGATTTCCTTGCCCTTCCTCTTCCTCTTCGTCCAGGGCTACACCTACATGACCGTCCTGGCGCTGCTGCCCGTCCTGCGGGACTTCAAGGCGCGGCCGGACGCCTCGATCGGCAGAAAAACGGCTCGGGCTCCGGATTGAGCGCTCGTCCCGTAAACGAGGGACAGAAACACAGGCCCGAGCCGCTCGCGCCGTAACCGGCGGATTTTTCCCGTAGCTCACGGCTTCGAGCCGTAAAACAAAGACAGATCCCTGTGCCCGAGCCGCTCGTGCCGTAGATGAGGGCTTCCGGCGCACCCTTTGCAGTTTGGCGGGAACCGGAAGGCTCCGGGTCCCGTCCAAGTCACAGGCGGCCCGTCCGGCTGGTTCTCCTTTTAGCTGTAGGGCTAGAATTGTCGTCATGGCCTTCATGGAGCGCATCCAACCCCAGGAAGTCACCTTGCGGCCGGCGGTGCCGCGGGATGCGGACCTGTTGCGCCAGTGGCGGGCGGAGCCCAGCGTCCGGCGCTATCAGCCGCTGAACGAGCTGCCGACGGCGCAGCTCCGGGCGGACGTGGCGAGCCAGCGGATGCCCGACCTCTACCGCGGCCGGGGCGAGAAGTTCCAGTGGATCGTGCAGGTGGACGGCGAGGCGGCGGGCTGGATCACCCTGGTGGTGAGCAACTGGGAGCACGGCCTGGCCGAGGTCGGCTACGCGCTCACGACCGCCTTCCAGGGGCAGGGGGTGATGACCGACGCCCTGCAGGTGCTCCTCGATGACCTCTTCCTGAACACCCTCCTCGAAAGGGTCGAGGCCCGCTGCGCCGTCGAAAACCTGGGCTCGCAGAGGGTCCTGGAGAAGAACGGCTTCCGGCGCGAAGGCCACCTCAAGGGCTACTTCAAGCTCCGCGGCCGGAGGGTGGACAACTACCTCTTCGGCCTGCTTCGGGACGACTACCTCGCCCGCCGGCGGCCGGGGCGGTAGACCCCTACAGCATCTCCAGGTTCGCGAACTTCGCCACCAGCTTTCCTTTCCCCCGCCTTCTCGAAGAAGACGGTGATCCTCATCTCTTCTCCCTGACCGTCCATCTCCAGGACGACTCCGGCGCCGAGGGTGGGGTGGCGGACACGGCTGCCGCGCTTGATCGGACGCCGGGGCACGGCGCTCTCGTCCGGCTCGGGGACCACCCGACCTGCCGGCTGGGGACGAGGAGTGTACGGAGTCGAGGGTCGTGGAGCTGGGCGGAAGGCCGCCTGGGGCGGAGCCGCCTGGCCGAAGAACGAGTAGACGCTCTGGGCGCGCTCCGTCACCCGGCCCGCGAGGTAGAGGTCGGGGCTGTGGTGGACCCCTCGACGAGTTGGTCCGGGCTCGCCACCACCACGGCCTTGAACTCCAGCCCCTGCGCTTGCAGGGTCATCAGCGAGACCCCTCAGGAACAGGAGCGAGGCCCAGGCGGTGCACCGGTTTGCCCCCAGCCGCCGGTCCGCGCCCCGAAGGGGCTCTACATTTTAGCGAAGGAAGTATGAAGACTTGCTTGCTCGCTATTGACCACTTCTGTTATTATTTAGGGTCAATGGCTGAGCGGCTCAAGAAGCGGCTGCCCCGTAGCCCGCGAGCAAGCATCCTGAGGACTTTCTACCCTGGTGAAGTGGTACGTCTCTTGAAGCTCGAATCGATGGACTACCGCCAACTGCGCAGACTCTTCCGGCTGGCGGTGGTCGGCAGCGGGGGAGACGGGGTCGTTGCTCACTCGTGGTCGCGATTCGGCTTCGTCGAGATCTTGGCTGCCCGAATAGCTATCGACCTAGCGAAATCAAGTGCATCGTCCCGGCTGCGGTTGGCTCAGGTGGAGCGGGCCTGTACGGTTCTCCGGGAGCGCTATGGAGTTCGGCGAGCACTTTTGGATGTGCGGCTGAAGCGGGTAGGTGGTAGCATCGTGGCCGAGTTCAGTTCGGTCCAGCTAGAGCCGACCTCTGGGCAGTTGTTTATTCCTGAGGTGGCTGAGTTCGTTGCTCGCTACGTTCAGGATCGCGGGGAAGAGCCGCGGTGGCCATCGGGGTTTCTTCCAGAGACGCGGGAGCTTCAGGGGCCAGTTGCGGTGGTTGTCGCTTGAGAGTGGGCTGAAGAGATCGCTGCTCGCCGGTGTCGTTGCGGGCATGCGGGCGAACCAAAGGGGGTACGCACATGTCGTGGACTCCATCAGTTGGGGTGGTCGGGGCTAGTTACTGGTCCTACATGGCCACTGTCATGGCAGATGCGCTCGACGACGCGATCAAGCAGCAGTGTATCGACCCCGCGCTTATTCCGGCGGGGGTGTTTAAGGATGCGCAGGAGTTTTTTAGGTTGGCCCTCAGCGACCGTGGGCCGGGTCACGAGGCGAGGACTCCGGCCCGCATGGATGCGTATGCGATTGCTGTCGATGCTGTCTGGAGCTCCGCAAGCTCGAACTACACCAGTCTAGAAATACAAGAGAGGTTAGAGAGATTTAATGGCTTTTTGGAGCGTCTTTTAAGCGGGGGGGCTTTGTTGTCCGCTGAGAAGGAACTTGCAAGCCAGTTGCGGCAATTCTTCCGGAATCTAAGCCTGGCTGGTGACGCGGAAGCGTACATTGATAACGGGCAGTTTGAGGGCTCTGGTATCGCTATCGTGCTGTAAGATGCAGGCGTCAGATCTCTCCGCGGCTTGAGTGTGCATGAGTGGCGCCGGCTATCCAGGGCTTGATTCGCAAGTTTGCGCTCCGTCGTTCGGTGCGGTTCGCTATCAGGCGTACGCTCTTGTCCAAGAGCTTCGCCTGATAAATGAATCTGAGTATCCTCGCGAGGCGTGCAGCCTGCGCGACATTTTTCTCTGCTTTTCGGAGTACATTCTCGAAGCGTTATGTGAGATGTACGATCCGTCTTCTCCATGGATACCCAGCCGGGATCCAGCCTTTAGACGCCTACAATCCTTCGGTAGAGCGCTTCAGCAGATCTATTCTTATCTCGAATATCTGCGGTCGAGCAAGCCCGCAAGTGTGTCACCAGGTCTGCAGGTGGCCCTTCAGCGGCTCACGAGTGCATTTTTTTCTGAAGACACTGGGCGTCCGATATGCCTGGTTCGCCCCCAATGGGATTACAATCTCTCGTTTATTCCACTCAGCTCTCGGCTAAGAGAACTGCTCTCGCCAAGTGTCCTTGATCCAACGGGGAAACTGGGTCTGTCCCAGGAGAACATACTCTCGAAGCTTTGGACCTTTCGAGGAGAGAGGCTTGGCAAAGTTGACGCACCCAGTGATCGGCCGTCTGAGCATCTAGCGATTCTATCGTTTGCCGGACTTGATGCCCACGATGTTTTGTTATACCCGTTGCTGGCACATGAGCTTGGGCACTTCGTCGATTATAGCCACAACCCTCCGCGTCATCTTACGCAGGAAGTTTTGAAGGCGGCAGACCTAGACATCAATGAAGTAAGCCGATCATTCGAGCTCTCGAGAGGGCGGCAACTCGATACTCGCGAGGCAATAGAGATTGAGAAGCAGTTGCGGGACCTAATTAATGTTTCTCTTCGCGAGCATCTAGCAGATTTGATAGCCGTCCGAATGCTGGGGCTGCCGTTTTTCATTGCGCAGGCGGAGTTTTTGAAGACCCTTGTGGGTTGCTGGCAACAGTTAACCATAGTACAGCGACGAGGTTACCCCGCCAATGTTGTACGATTGCGCGTTCTGTTCCGTCATCTGACTCGATCGAAGAGTTTGCTTGAACCATTCCTATCTCTTGAGAGTGAATCGGAGGGTTGGGATACCGAGATCAATCCGTGGTTGAATATCTACCTTGGTCGATGGGAAAGTCATCTGAGCGAAATTGAAGTCTCTAGCAATGTCGGTACACCTACGACCTTCGAAAGAACTCTCACGAGTATAGTGGATCGAGCAGTTGGAAAGGCGCTACCTTCGCTTGAAGCTCAAGCGATAAAGGCGATTCCAGATATCAAGTGTGCAACTCTAGCACCCTCAGTAGTAGAGCGGGTCAGAAGATTGAAGTATCGACTACCTCCTTTCATGGAGGGTGACCACGCCAATGGGAATAGCTTCTCCGAGACCTTCGCAGCGGCTTGGATTTATGAGCTTATGTGCGGCGAGCCAAGGGAGCACTCGAGTCCTAATGTAGGAGAGCAATACGACGAGTACTCCAAAACCTGCCGTCTGGTTCTAAAGTCGATAGAGCTGTCAGCACCAAGCGAAGCCAAATTGTCGGTAACTTCGGCCAATCTCGTTTCTGCGGTTAAGCCCAAGCCAAAGCAGGGAGTCTTGGGCGCATCTGAGATCACGGCTCGTGCACAGCTATCCGTTTCTGACTCTAAGTACCTCGGTATAATACCTTTTGAGCCGTCTGCTGCAAAGGGCTCCTCTGTTGATGTCAGACTTGGCAATTGGTTCGCCGTTGCCCGGCGGCCTCTTGTCGCAAGTGTCAGCTTGGACAAGGAGGACGTCGCATACTTTCGAATGGAGGAAATATTTGTTCGAAACGATGAGAACTTTCTGATTCATCCTGGAGACTTTGTCCTGGGAGCGACTTTGGAGTTTGTTGCACTCCCTACAGATCTGATGGCGTTTGTCGAGGGACGCTCAAGGCTCGGAAGGCAAGGGCTAATTGTTGCCACCGCAAGTCAGATCGCGCCTGGATTTCACGGAGTTGTAGTTCTTGAGCTGGCAAACACGGGCACTGTCCCGCTTGTTCTGAAGCCCGGCATATCAATAGCGCAGTTGGTATTTCTAACAATGAGTTCACCTGTTGATGAATACAGGGGCCGGTATGATTGTCAGATTAAACCCCTTGCCAGGCCAAATCTTGATCTTTGGCCGCGCCTCCGTGGCTGCTAGCGCATTCCGAGCGCCTCCTTCAAGCGTACACTTGCTTGTATTGGCAGCTCTTCTGGGACTGCGCGCTGAATCTTGCTCGTCTCGGATGCAAGGGGCAGGCTCATTTCCTCAGGGCCAATATCGGGGTATATGGCTCGTATGAGCCTTCCCTCTCCTGTGGTTAGGAAGTCAGGGTTTCCGATGCGTCTGTCGAAAAGATAGGTAAAATCAAGGCGGTATTCCTTGGCATCGGAAGTACGCTCTGTGTCGGGAGAGAAGTACACCTGCGGTAGAGTGATGTCAGTATGATAATAGCCCCGATACTCGCAGTAGCTCATACCAGCCAGCGAAGGGGGTAGTTCGATTGGGCAGGACAAGTCATGACAAGGAGCCTCGGCGAGAGGCATTAGTTCAGTGGCTTTGCCGGATGATGTGAGGGCGGCCTTTGAGATCGTCCGCATCGCGAGTTCAAGAGCCTCTTCCAAGCTGCCTATCGGTCGTCCGCTCTGGTCGTCCTCTAATCCGAAGAGTCCTTGCAAATCGGCGAGGGCATTCAACAGCTTGCCGGATTTAACTAAGTGTCCTACTGAGTTCACAGAGAAGGCCATGCCGCCCGGTATCCTATGATCGTGCCACCACCGCTTGTCACCTTGGCTGCAGAAGTAGTTAACGCCACAAAGCCAGCGCCATGTGGCCCTATCGTTGCTCGGGATCTCGAGAAAGATTTCGTCGTAATGGATCACGTCGAGTTCGATATTTTGCAACAAATAAAGTGAGGCCAATCTCTGAGCGAGCTGCTGGATGGCTTCTCCTGGAACGGCATCCATGATCTGGCGGGAAAGAGCAACTACTACAAAGCCGCTTGCTTTTCCCTCGAAGCCTTTACGTGTCCACGCCCGCCGTTCACGCTGTATCTTCTGTCGCAAGAAATCGTCGGACTCAGAGAGGTCGGAGGGAGTGAGTATACAAAAATGAATCAATCCCAGCCGAGCAGCGATTCTGCCGAAGAGGCAAGGTTGGTGCCTCTCAAACCATCTTTCTAATACATCAACCCTCTGTGCATCCGTAGCTGCCTCGTCGAGTAGTAGTTCGCTCGCTGCTCGTATGTCGGCGCTAAACTGGGTTTCTTTTCTCCAGGGGTCCGGCTCAAGCGAGGCGAGAAGATCGGAAATACCGCTATTCATTGCACTCTCCTAGGTTGGGGGTGACAGCGTGTAGAGCGCTCCCACAACCCCGAGGCTACTCACAAGCGTCACTCCTTAATACGCGTTAATTATACAAGCGGGTTCTCCCAAGTCCCAGCTTTCGCTGGCACCCTCCGAACCCCACGCCGCGGCTAGCAGCGAGAGCTCGGTCAGCTCGCGGGCCTCTGCCCCGCCGGCGGTTGCGGCTTCGGAGATGACCCTGGCCAGGGCGGGCCAGCTCCGGCAGGCATCCGGGGGGGCGGTTTCGATGTGCTTCCAGCGGTCGGCGAGCGGATAGCGCTCGAGCGCCGCCCAGACCTCCCGGGCCTCTTGCAGGAGATCCTCCACCGCTGGCGGCCGTGGCTCGGCCTCCTCCTCGATCAGCAGCGGCATCAGGGCGAGCAGCGAGGCCTCCAGGCCTAACCCCGGGATTCTCGCGGAGAAGCTGGGGTCGAGGTGATCAACGCGGGGGTGCCCGAGGACACGTCCGAGGACGGTCTCGCCCGTGTTGACGAAGTGCTGACCCACGATCCCTGGATGGTCATCGTCGAGTTCGGGGGCCCGGCGGGGAGCGCAGTAGGCCTACAGTATCTCCAGATTGGCGAACTTCGCCACCAGCTTCCTCTTCCCCGCCTTTTCGAAGAAGACGGTGATCCTCATCTCTTCTCCCTGACCCTCCATCTCCAGGACGACGCCGGCGCCGAGGGTGGGGTGGCGGACGCGGCTGCCGCGCTTGATCGGACGCCGGGGCACGGCGCTTTCATCCGGCTCGGGGACCACCACGCGTCCAGTTGGACGCGGAGTGTACGGAGAGGGATACGAGGGACGGGGGGCGGGCTGGAAGGATGATGACGAGGACGCCGAGCGCGCCGGAGCGGCCTGCGGGGGCGCGGCCTGGCCGAAAAAGGAGTATATGCCCTGGGCGCGCTCGGTCACCCGGCCCGACAGGTAAAGGTCGGGGCTGTGGTGGACGTCGACGAGCTGGTCGGGCAGCTCCTGGAGGAACGGCGACTCCATCTGGTCCTGATAGCGCCCGGCGATGCGGCGCCTCCGGCAGCAGGTCAGGTACAGCTTCTCTCGCGCCCGGGTCATCCCCACGTAAAGCAGGCGGCGCTCCTCCTCGATGTCGTCCCTCGCGCCCTGGGAGTTGAAGTGCGGGAGGAGCCCTTCCTCCAGGCCGGCCACCACCACCGCCTTGAACTCCAGACCTTTGGCGCTGTGCAGGGTCATCAGCGAGACCCCCTTCTCCACCTGCAGCGAGTCGAGGTCCGTCACCAGGGCGATGTGGTCGAGGAAGGCGGTCAGGAGGTCGTCGTCCCCCTGGTTGTAGCTGCTCGCCTCGGTGAACTCCTGGGCGGCGGAGAGGAACTCCTGGATGTTTTCCAGCCGGGCGATGTCGTCCGGATCGTCCTGGTTGTAGAGCTTGGCGTAGCCGGTGTCGTCGAGCAGCCGGTCGAGCAGGGCGGGCAGCGGCAGGCCCTGAGACGCCTCCTGGAGACCCACGATCAGGTCGCGGAACTTGCGCAAAGCCGTGGCGCTGCGGGCAGGGAGCGTCCCCAGGTCGTCAAGATAAAGGACGTCCCAGATCGGCTGGCCGAGCTGGACCGCCCGGTCGCGTAGCAGCTCCAGGGTGGACTTGCCGATGCTCCGCGGCGGCTGGTTGATGATCCGGCCCAGGGAAAAATTGTCCCGCGGGTTGCGCAGCACCCGCAGGTAGGCGACCAGGTCCTTGATCTCCGCCCGGTCGTAGAAGCGGACGCCGCCGACCAGCGAGTAGGGGATCTCGCGCTTGAGCAGCTCGTCCTCGATCGCCCGGGTCTGGGCGTTGGTGCGCACCAGGACGGCCAGGTCCCCGAGCTTGTACTGGTGGCGGAGCTTCTGGATGCGGTCCACGATCCAGTTGGCCTCATCGCCCTCGTCCGTGGCCTTGTAGAGCTCGGCCTTGGGGCCGGCACCGTGGTCGGTCCACAGGCGCTTGCCCCGGCGGTGGACGTTGTTGGCGATGAGGGCGCCGGAGACGTCGAGGATGGTCTGGGTGGAGCGGTAGTTGCGCTCCAGCTTGCGCACCTCGGCGCCGGGAAAGCTCTTCTCGAAGTCGAGGATGTTGTCGAGGTCCGCGCCGCGCCAGCGATAGATCCCCTGGTCCTCGTCGCCCACGGCCGTGAGGTTGCCGCTCGGGCCGATCAGCTCCTGGATGAGCCGGAGCTGGGCGTGGTTCGTGTCCTGGTACTCATCCACCAGGAGATACCGGGTGCGGCGGCGGATCCGCTCTTTGACCTCCGGATCGTGGGAGAGGAGCTTGACCGACAGCGTCAGGAGGTCGTCGAAGTCCACGCCGGAGGCCTGGGCGAGGAGCCCTTGGTACTTCCGGTAGAGGGAGGCGACCTTCTTCTCGAAGAAGTTGGTGGCGGCCGACTCGTAGGCCGCGGGCTCGATGAGCTTGTTCTTGGCGCCGCTGATCTGCGAGAGGACGGCGCGGGGCGAGAAGGCGGTCTCGGAAAGCCCCTCGGCGGCGAGGGCCTCCTTGACCAGGCCGAGCTGGTCGGAGGTGTCGAGGATGGCGAAATCCCGCCGCAGGCCGACCCGCTCGCCGTAGCGGCGGAGCAGGATGAGGCCATAGCGGTGGAAGGTGCCCACGGAGGTGGGGAGCGGGTGGAGACCGAGGAGGTCCTCGACCCGTTCGCGCATCTCGGCCGCGGCCTTGTTGGTGAAGGTCATGGCGGCGATGTGGCCGGGGTCGACTCCGCGCTCCTCCGCGAGCCAGGCGATGCGGTAGGTGATGACGCGGG
>DASUNJ010000416.1:0-3860 GCA_036277235.1 Thermoanaerobaculia bacterium
TCCCCCCCGAGTGGCGGATTCGCATCCGGACCACGTCGCGAAGCATCGCGAGCGACGAGCGGATGGGATCGACCCGGGAATCCGGCGAATCCACCCAGATCACTCCCACCTCGATCACCCGGTAGCCGTGCCGCCGCGCCAGCCAGACCAGCTCCACGTCGTAGGCGAAGCCGTCGATCGTCAGCTCGGCTCCGATCTCGCGCGCGGCCTCTCCCTCCAGGAGCTTGAAGCCGCACTGCGTGTCATTCAGCCCGTACACCCCGACGAGCCGGATGATCAGGTTGAACGTCTTGCCCATCAGCTCGCGGTAGAACGGCTGATGCTGGCGGATGTCGGCGCCGGCCACGGCGCGGCTCCCCAGCACCACCGGCGCCTCGGGCAGCCACCGCTCCAGCTTTTCCAGCTCCTCGATGGGCGTCGAGGCGTCGGCGTCCGAAAGCAGCACCTCGGCGCCGCGCGAGGCGAGCACGCCGGTCTTGATCGCCGCCCCCTTGCCGCGATTCTGCCCGTGCCGGATCACCCGCACGCCGCGGTCCGCGAAAAGCTCCGCCACCTGCACCGTGCGGTCGCGGCTGCCGTCGTCCACCACCAATACCTCGTAAGAAAGACCCCGCCGCGAGAAATAATCCACCGTCCGCTCGAGCGTCGAGCCGAGCCGCTCCGCCTCGTTGTAGGCGGGGATGACCACCGAGATGTCGCACCGCATCGGCGGGATTGTATGCTGACTTCGTGACCGGTCTTCTCGTCCTCAAAGCGCTCGGCGATGACAGCGCCAACTCGCCGGAGTTTCAATACCTGCTCTCGCTCTGCCTGCTCCACGCCCGGCAGGCATTCGGAAGCGCCGAGCTGGCCGTCGGAGAGCCGCCCGAGCGCGAGTTCGAAGCCGTCCTCCTCCTCTCCGACGCCAACGTGCTCCTCACCCGCCGCACCCTGGAGGTCATGCGCGACCGCCTGCTCGCCGGGGCTTCCGAGGTCCGGCCCTATCGGCTGGCGGACACCGGTCTGGCGGCACGCTTTCCCGTCTACACCCTGCGCGGCTACGAGCGGCTGGAGCGTGCCTTCCTGGAGGAAGGACCCGGGCAGACTCCGCCTCCTCCGTCTTCAGTCGCCCTGCTCACCTGGCACGAATACCGGCGGCGCTCAGGAGCGGGCCCTGTCTACGCGGGGCTCTGCCACGAGTTCATCGACTATTACGGCGAGGTGCGGGACGACGTCCTGCAGTTCCTTCCGGAGGGGACGCGCGAAGTGCTGGAAGTGGGCTGCGGCCGGGGGGTGACCGGCCGGCTGATCCAGGAGCGCCTCGGCTGCCGCGTCACCGGCGTGGAGCTGAACCCGGTCGTGGCCCGGGAAGCCGCCCGCCATCTTCATCGGGTGCTGCAGGGGGATGTCCAGACCCTGAACCTGGACGGCCGCTACGACGCCGTGATCGCCCTGGAGCTGGTCGAGCACCTGGTGGACAGCGAGAGCTTCCTGGCGCGGGTGCGCGACCTGCTCGCCCCCGGCGGCCGGGCCATCTTCTCGATCCCCAACGTCGGCCACTGGTCGATCGTGGAAGACCTGCTAGCCGGCCGCTGGGACTACCTCCCTATCGGCCTCCTCTGCTACACGCACTACCGCTTCTTCACCCATCGCAGCCTGGGAGACTGGCTGCGGCGCTCGGGGATCGAGAGGTTCGAGCTCATTCCCCAGAAGACCGAGCTCCCGGAGCGCTTCGCCGGGCTGGCCGGTTTCGAGATGGATGCCGAGAGCCTGGCGACCAAGGGTTTCTACGTAATCGTCTACGGCTGACGTCCGGGGTTTTTCCGGGGTTTTTTCGGGTAGAGATGCCCCAGTACGCTGGCACGAACATACCGGGTGTACATAGGCGGGGCGTCTCACGGCCCCAGGCACCACGGTCGCCCCGGCAGCCGTGGCAAGAAAGAGACGCCCCGACCTTGTACACCCGGCAGCATCGTGGTAGAGGACTGGGGACGTCTCTACGGGCGCCAAACCCCAACTTTCCAGCCGATGGAGATTTTCTGCAGCGAAAAATCCAGCCCGGGACGGGTCCAGACTTTCTTGGGCGGGCCAGAATCTTTTCGGACGGCTCCAGGCTTCCCGGATCCGCCCGGAATCTTTTTCGACGGCCGGAAAGCTTCTTGGATCCGCCCAAAAACTTTTTGGACAGTCCCAAGCTTTTTGGATCGGTCCAAAACTTCTCAGGGCCGCCCAAAACTTTTTGGACCCGTCCGAAGATTCCTGGAGCCGATCTAAAAAGTTTGGAACGGTCCAGAATCCTTGGGACCCGCCTAAAAATCTTTCCGGGCCGTCCAAAAAGTTTCCCGACCGTCGAAAAATCCCTGGAGCCGGTCCAGGAAGATTCTGACGGTCGCCGAGCTTTCTGGACCGTCCAAAAGGATCAGGTCTCCCGGAAGATCGTGTCGTGCGGCGCCGAACGCTCCTCGTCGGGCCGGCCGTTCGAGTAGTAGTAGAAGGAGACCGATTTGCGCGTCCGCCCCTCGGGGCAGGCCAGCGGATTCGGATGCCCGTGGTAGGAGAAATCCGTGGTGCTGAAGACCACCGTCCGGTTGTAGACCGGCAGGATCTTCTGCTCGCAACGGCTCACGTCCCGGTTCCACAGCTCCAGGTGGCCGCCATACTCCTCCTGCCAATTCTTGTTCAGGTAGACGAGCAGGTTCAGCCGGCGGTCCAGCTTGAGCAGCGGGTGCCAGTTGAAGTCCACGTGGACCTTCAGGAAACCACCGGGCTCGATCTGGTGCGGCCCAGCCCCGCCGTAGTAAGGATCGGAGACCAGCCCCTCGATACCGGTGAGCGCCTCCAGGAACTGGAGCAGCGGCGCCGAGTTCATCTCGTAGAGGAAGAGCTGGATGCGCGGCCGCAGGGCGTTCTCGTGCCAGTAGCCGAGCTTCTTCTCCGTGGCGTTGTCGAACTTGCGCCAGGCGATCTCGTCCGGCCGTGGGAAGTCGTCCAGCACCTCCTCCAGGATCTCGTTCGGGAAAAGATTGTCCAGGACGATGTGGGGGAACGGCCGCGCGTTGACGTACTGCTCGCGCAACGCGGCCGGATCGGCGTTCAGTCGGAACCTCATATCTCCTCCTTCCAAGCACGCTCCCGCGCCCAGCGCACTCCCTGATCCAACCGGGGAACGACCTCCTCGGGCCGGAAGCGGCGGCTCGCCCGCCAGCCGAGGCGCCTCGCCTTCCGCCATGCCCCCGCATCCGAGAGCAGCTCCTCCGCGGCCTCCGCGAACGCTTGCGCATCGCCCGGAGGCACCAGCTTCACCGCGCCGTCTCCCATGTTCACCGTCGAAGAGATGCGCGAGGCCACGGCCGGGACCCTGGACGCCATGGCCTCCAGCAGCGGGAGACCGAAGCCCTCCTCCTCCTGCGAGGGGAAGAGGAGGAGGTCGCACTCCCGCAGCTCGCGGGCGATCTCGGAGGGCGCCACGCCCGTTAGGAAGCGGTCGGGCTCCAACAGCTGCCGCTCCTCTTCGCTCATCTCCATGACGGAGATGCGAAGCACGCGGCAAGCGTATCCCCGTTCGCGGAGGCGGCGCACCGCCTCCAGCGCCGTGGGCACCCCTTTCACTTCCGCGCCGAAGATACCGGGGATCGCGATCCACGGCTCCTTCCTGGGGCGGAGACGGAAGGCGGGGCCGAACAGCGGGTCGAGCGGCGGCGGCACCACGAAGCTCTCGCGGCCGAAGCGGTCCCGCACCAGATCGGCCAGATGGGGGGAGACGGTGAGCGTCGGCAGCGGCAGCGAGTAGGCCGCCTCGATCCGGGGCAGGAACGGCGCGAGATGGACGAGCCCGCCCTCGTACCCCTGGCAGAAATGGGCCAGCGGACCGAGGGCGAGCT
>DASUNJ010000417.1:0-3578 GCA_036277235.1 Thermoanaerobaculia bacterium
GGAGGACGAGCCGGTGTCGCGTCGGAACAGCGCCATGGTTTCTTTCGATGAGCGACTTTCGATGAAAAACGGGGGCTTTCTCTGCCCTTACAATGCTGAAGGCGGCCGACGCGCGCGCCGTACCGCCCGGAGGAACCGCAAAATC
Source organism: Thermoanaerobaculia bacterium (assembly GCA_036277235.1). GTDB lineage: Bacteria > Acidobacteriota > Thermoanaerobaculia > Multivoradales > UBA5704 > DATMER01. The sequence goes on from DASUNJ010000417.1 coordinate 146, forward strand.
ATTGGAGCGGGCAACGGGACTCGAACCCGCGACATCAAGCTTGGGAAGCTTGCACTCTACCAACTGAGTTATGCCCGCTCAAAAACTCTCTGAGCGGGGAGAAATCTAGCGGACGCGCCCCGCGGCGGTCAAGGGGCCCAGGCGGAGGCGACCTGGAAGGCTCCCGATTCGGTCCCGGACCCGGTATACTCAGGACCATGCAAGGCTCAGGCAGGGGCCGCGACGGCTCGGACCGCCAGGAATTCCTCTACTTCTTCCCCGACCAGAGGGTGACCGCCGAGGAGGTGCGCCACCTCCTGCGCCAAGGCACCACCTCCCAGCGCGCCTGGGTGATCTCGCATCTGCTCCGCTATGCCGTGTGGGACGACATCTGGGCCTTCGTCAGCCGCGACGACGTCCGGGAGATCTTCCCCGATCTCGACCTCCCCGAGAACCTCCGCGCCGCGTGGGCGCGGATGCTCAAGGTCGAGGCGCCGGTAGAGCGCTGACCCTCACGACATCAACCAGAAGCCGCCGAGCACGATCGAGAAGGCCGAAGCGCCGCCGAGGAGGGCCTGGTAGCCCCGGTCTCCGAAAGCCGCCAGCCGCACGGCCGCGAGGCTGAGGACCGAGGCGAAGGCCACCATGGCCACGATCGCTCCCAGGCCGAACCCGCCCATGTAGGCCAGCGACGACGCCCGCGACGAGAGCGCCAGCGCCGGGAAGAGCCCGAGGATGTGCGAACTGCCCGCCAGACCGTGGATGCCCCCGATCCACAGGGCGGCCAGGCCCCGTCGCGAAGAAGAATGGGCGTGGTGATGAGCAGCCTCCTCCTGGAGCCGCGGTGCGAACGCCTTGCGCAGCCCCCAGAGTCCCACCGCGATCAGGACCGCGCCGACCATCCGCTCGCTCCAGGAAGAGACACGCTCAAGGGGGAGCACGTCCCGCAGCGCGAGCGCCAGCAGGCCCATCATCCAGACGCCGACGCTGTGGCCGATCCCCCAGAGCAAGCCCGTACCCCACCCGCTGCGCCGCTCCCCCACCACGAGCGGGGCTACGGCCGACAGGTGATCCGGCCCCGCCAGGGCGTGCGTGAGCCCGGCAAGCAGTCCGGCGAGAGCGGCGAACCAGGTGGCGTGATCCATGACCGCGGAAAGTCTACACGAGCTTCCAGGGTTGAAGCCTCCTACCACATCTTGTGGTAGGAAACCAGCCTCCACCACACCTTGTAGTAGCTTCCGGGCCTCTGATATCCTCCCTCCCACTGGCCAGGGACACACCACACATGCTGAAAGTCAAACGCCTCGAGATCTCCGGATTCAAATCTTTCGTCGATCCGGTCCGCGTGGAATTCGCGGGCGGGATCACGGCCATCGTCGGTCCGAACGGGTGCGGCAAGAGCAACCTGTCGGAAGCCATGACCTGGGTGCTTGGCGAGCAGAGCGCCAAGTCCCTGCGCGGCGGCACAATGGAGGACGTCATCTTCAACGGCGCCGAGCACCGGAAGCCTCTCGGCATGGCCGAGTGCACGCTGACGCTGGAGACCGACTCCTCCTTTCAGGGCTCCGACGGCGGCTGGATGACCATCGGCCGCCGGGTCTTCCGTGGCGGCGAGAGCCAATACCGGCTCAACGGCCGGGTCGTGCGCCTCAAGGAGATCCGGGACATCCTGATGGACACCGGCCTGGGCATCCGCGCCTACTCGGTCATCGAGCAGGGGAAGATCGGGATGATCCTCTCCGGCAAGCCGCAGGAGCGCCGCAAGCTCATCGAAGAGGCCGCGGGCATCACCCGCTATAAGGCGCGCAAGAGCGTGGCCGAGGTGAAGCTCCAGGAGGCCACGGCCAACCTCCTCCGCCTGGACGACGTCATCTCCGAGGTCGAGCGCGCCCTGCGCTCCCTCAAGCGCCAGGCCGGCGCGGCGCGACGCTACCAGGAGAAGGAGGTCGAGTACCGCGTGCTGCTGGAGAAGGTCCTCGCCGGACGCTGGGCCTCCCTCTCCGCCCGCCTGCACGAGCTGCGCTCCAAGATCGAGGAAGCCACCACCCGCGAGGCCGGGCTCGCCGCCGACCTGCACCGCGACGAGGCCGCGGTCACGGCCGGCCGGCAGCGGCTCGACGAGCTGGCCCGCGCCATGGCCGAGCGGCACCAGAGGGTCGCCGAGCTCGCCGCCACGATCGAGGGCCGGCAGGAGTTCCTGAAGGCCAACCGCCAGACCGTCAAGGAGGTCGGCGAGCGCGCCGAGCAGGACCGCGGCATGGCCGAGCGCCGCGAAGCCGAAATCCAGGCCCATGTGGACGCCCTAGAGGCGCTGGAGGAGCGGCGCGTCGAGCTTGCGGCCGAGCGCGAGCAGGCCGCCCAGGCAGTGGAAGCCGACGAGCGCCAGATCGCCTCGGCCGAGCGCGACCTGCAGCAGGTTGCCGCCCGCGTCGAGGCCGTACGCGGCCAGCTCGCCGCCGCGGTCAACGAGATCAACGGCTTCCGGCAGAGGGTACAGCAGGCCCAGATCGAGCTGGAGCGCGGCAACTTCCGCCGCCATCACCTCGACCAGGAGCTGACCCAGCACGCCCACGAGCTGAAGCAGGCCGCCGAGGGCCTAGCCCTGGCCCAGGAGAAGGTCAAGGGATCGGAGACCGCGCTCACCGGCAAGTCCTCCGACCAGGAGCGGGTCGCCTCCTCCCTGGAGATCACCCTGCGCCGCGAGGCCGAGTCCTCCGAGCGCAAGCGCGGCCTGGAGGATCAGCTCTCCGGCTCGCGCCAGCGCCAGCGCATCCTTGCCGAGCTTTCCCGCGCCCACGCCCAGCGCCGGGCCGCCCTGGAAAAGGCTCTCTCCTCCGCCGGTCTCGCCGAGCCCGCCTGGCTCGCCGGCCAGGCCAAGGCGCTCGAAGGCTGGGAGCGCAGCCTGGACGTCTACCTGGGCAGCCTGGCCGACGCCGTCGTCCTCGAGCCGGGTGCCTCGGCCCGCGACCTGGCCCAGGCACTGGCCGGCCGCTCGGCCGCGGTGCTCGTCGAGCGGCGCCCCTCCTCGGACGAGCACGTACCCATGGTGGACGATCCCGCGGTGGTCCTCTCCCTGGGCGAGGCGCTCGCGCTGCCCGAGGAATTGGCAGCCGCGCTGCCGCCCGCCTTCCTGGTGCGCTCCGCGGCCGACGCCGAGCGGCTGGCCCGTCTCCATCCCGGCTACGCTTTTCTGAGCCGCGAGGGAGTCTGGGTGCAGGCCGGCACCTTCCATGTCGAAGGCGACATCGCCACGCCGGGCGTGCTGGAGCGCGAGAGCGAGCTGGCCGCGCTCGCGAAGTCGATCCCCGACCTGGAGCGCCAGCTCCGCGAGTCCACCTCCGAGCTCGAGCGTCTGGTCGCCGAGCGCGCGAACCTGGCGAAGGAATCGAACCGGCTGCAAGGAGAAGTGGCGCAGCTCCGGCAGGAGCTGGCCGTCCACCGCGCCCGCCAGGAG
>DASUNJ010000418.1:0-2024 GCA_036277235.1 Thermoanaerobaculia bacterium
GTCCAGCGAACGCTCCAGGCACAATCCCACCCGGCTCTCGGGACCGACTCCGTGCCTGCGCAGCCAGCGGGCGAGCTGATTGGACTGGCGGTTCAGCTCTCCGTAGCTCAGGCTCGCATCCTCGCAGATGAGGGCCGGGGATTCGGACGACCGGCGGGCTTGTGCTTCGAAACAGCCATGAAGCGTCGGCGCCGCTGGAGGCTGCCCTCGATGCCCTCCGGCGCCTCCCCACTCCACGAGGAGCTGATGTCTCTCCGCCGCGGCGAGCAGTGGCAGGAGCGCCAGGGGGCTCTCGGGGTCCGCCACGGCCGCGCCCAGCAGGGTCTCGAAATGCCCGAGCAGGCGCCGGATCGTTGCAGCCTCGAACAGCTCGCTGTTGTACTCGAGCATCCCGTGCAGCCGATCGCCCTGCTCGTAGACGAACAGCGTCAGATCGAACTTCGCGGTCCCGGTATCGGTCCAGCCCTCCTGGGCCGGAGAGAGCACCAGATCGCGGACCTCGGCCGCGGCGCGCGGGTAGTTCTGATAGGCGAACATGACCTGGACCAGCGGATTGTGGCCCAGGCTCCGCTCGGGCTGCAGCTCCTCGACCAGCCGCTCGAACGGCAGGTCCTGAGATTCGTAGGCCTCCAGGGCTGTGTCCCGCACGCGCAGGAGAAGCGGACCGAGACCCGGGCGTCCCGAAAGATCGCTACGCAACACCAGGGTATTGACGAAGAAGCCGATGAGGCCCTCGATCTCGCGGCGGGTGCGGTTGGCGATCGCGACGCCCACGGCGATGTCGTCCTGCCCCGAGGAGCGGGCGAGCAGCGACTGGAAGCCTGCCAGGACCGTCATCGACGGCGTCGCGTTGCAGCGGCGGGTCAACTGCGTCAGATCTGCGACCAGCGCCCTGGGCACGTCGAACGTCTGCCGGCCGCCGCGGAAGGACTCGATGGCCGGCCGCGGGTAATCGCAGGGGAGCTCCAAGGTCCCGGAGAGCCCGGCCAGTTGATGTTTCCAATAGTCGAGCTGCGCTTCGAGCCTCTCGTCGCGCAGCCAGTCGCGCTGCCAGACGGCGAAGTCGGCGTACTGGATCGGCAGCTCCGCCAGGGGGGAGGGCTCATCTCGGGTGAACGCGTCGTAGAGCGTCACGAGCTCGCGGTAGAGGATGCCCATGGACCAGCCGTCGGAGACGATGTGGTGGATGTTGACCAGCAGGGTGTGCTCGCGGGCTCGCTGCCGGATCAGGACTGCCCGGAGCAGCGGACCCCGTGAGAGGTCGAATGGACGTTGCGCCTCGGCGCTCGAAAGCCTTGTCAGCTCGGCCTGCAGGATCTCCTCGGCAAGGGCATCCAGCGCGACGAGGGAGACCTGGAAGCTCGGCCGCGGATCGATCGCCTGGACAGGGCGTCCGCCGGCCAGCCGGAAGCTCGTGCGCAGGGTCTCGTGGCGCCGGACGATCTCGCGGAAGGCGCTCTGCAGGGCCTCGACGTCGAGCGGTCCGGAAAGCCGCAGCGCGCTGTAGACGTTGTAGAACGGATTGTCCGGCGCCAGGCGGTGGAGGAACCAGAGGCGTTGTTGGGCGAAGGAGAGAGGGAGATCCCCCTCGCGCGAGACGGAGACGAGCGGAGCCGCGGGCCCGCGTCCCTCCTGGCGGATCCGCGCCGCCAGCTCCGCCACGGTCGGAGCCTCGAACAGCGCGCGCAGCGGTACCTCCACTCCGAAGGCCTCCCGCACGCGCGACATCACCCGGGTGGCCAGCAGAGAGTGCCCACCCAGGTCGAAGAAGTTGTCGTCCGCCCCGACCCGTTCGACGCCGAGGAGGTCGGCCCAGATGCCGGCGAGGATCTCTTCGACCGGCGTGCGCGGCGCCGGAGAGCCCTCCTCGGCGCCGCGCCGCTCCGGAGCCGGCAGGGCCTTGCGGTCCACCTTGCCGTTGGGGGTGAGGGGCAGCTCTGTGAGGGTCACGAAAGCTGCCGGCACCATGTAGTCCGGCAACAGCTCGCGCAGAGACCGGCGGAGCGCGCCGGCCGTGACGTCCC
>DASUNJ010000419.1:0-5606 GCA_036277235.1 Thermoanaerobaculia bacterium
CTGCTCCTTCTGATCCACGTTCTGCCGCCGGAGGCGCTCTTCCTCGGCGCGGCGCGCCTCGGCGAGTTGGGTCGCCTCGCGCTCCCTCTGGCGCTGCTCTTCCATCAGGCGCATGACCGGGAAGCCGTTGCGAGGGGGCGCCTCCCGCCCGGGGCACCAGGCCGCCGGCTGCATCTCTTCGAGGAACAGCTCGCGGCGGGGCTGACCCGAGCGCGGCGCGCAGCCATCCTTGAGGATCAGGCCGGACCGCGGATCGACGTTGCGGGCGACTACGCCCTCCGGCATGGGCCAGGGCTCCGGCGCCTTGCGCTTCTCGTAGAACCGCTGCGCCACCCGTCCCCAGATCGGGGCGGCCAGCCGGCCGCCGGTCGCATCTTCGATGATCGACCGCGGACGGTCGAAGCCGATCCAGATGCCGGAGACGATCTCGGGCGTGTAGCCGACGAACCAGGCATCGGCTCCCTGGTTGGTCGTGCCCGTCTTGCCCGCGGCCGGGACCTTGAACCCCTCCCCCAGCGCTCCGATGCCCGTGCCGCGGCGGAGCGCCTCGGTCAGGACGTCGGTGATCAGAAAGGCGATGCCGGGGTCGAGCACCTTCTTGCGCTCGGGCTTGGATTCCCAGAGCACCTCGCCGTTTTCATCCTCGACCTTGAGGACGAGGCGGGGCTCCACGGCCTGGCCCAGGGTGGCGAAGGGCGTATAGGCGGCGGTCAGCTCCAGCGGCGAGACGGCGATGGTCCCCAGGGCCGCGGCCGGGACCTCGGGCACCCGCTCCTCGATGCCGGCCGCCCGGGACACCCCCGCCACGTCGGCGATCCTGACCGCGCTCGCCAGCCGGACGGTGACCACGTTCTTGGAACGGACCAGGGCGTCGCGCATCGTGACCGAGCCCTCATACTCCCCGGTGAAGTTCTGCGGTTTCCAGATCTGTCCGTTCGCCAGGCGGATGCTCAAGGGCAGATCCGGCAGGGGCTGGCTGAGCACGAAGCCCTCGCGCAGGCCGGCGGAGTAGACGAACGGCTTGAACGCGCTGCCCGGCTGCCGCTGCGCAAAGGCCACCCGGTCGAACTGCGAGTGAGAAAAATTGCGCCCTCCCACCCAGGCGAGGACGTCTCCATTGCGGGCGTCGAGCATCACGAGCGCCCCCTGGAGGTAGGTGGTGCCCTTGGGCGGCGGCTTCGCGGACGCCGAGTAGCGCGGCCCCTCGAAACGGCCGAGCTCGCCGTTTTCCACCCGCTTGAGCTGCCGCGAGAGCTCCTCTTCGGCGGCCCTTTGCGCGCGGGAGTCGAGCGTCGTCCAGATGCGCAGCGGCTGGCGGTAGAGATCGGGCCCGAAACGCGATTCCAGATCGCGCCGCACCTGCTCGGCGAACCAGGGGGCGAGGCTGGACTCGACGCTGCGCTGGCGCGGCGCGGGCGCAATCCCCAGCTTCTCGTTGCGGGCAGCCCGGGCCATGGGCCGCGGGATGCGCCCCTGCTGCTCCATGAGGGACAGCACGAGGTTGCGGCGCTCCAGCGCCTCGCGCGGATGGCGGCGAGGATCGTAATGGCTCGGCGCCTTGGGCAGGGCCGCGAGCATCGCGGCCTGGGGAAGGGTCAGCTCCTTGGCCGAGCGGGCGAAATACTGCCGCGCCGCGGCCTCGATGCCCTGGGCGCGGTTCCCGAAGTAGATGTGGTTGAGGTAGAGCTCGAGGATCTCTTCCTTGGAGTAGCGCGCCTCGATCTCCTGGGCGACCCGCACCTCCAGGAACTTGCGCGAGGTGGAGCGCTCCTGCCCGGGGATCGTCTCCGGGAAGGCGTTGCGGGCGAGCTGCATGGTGACCGTGCTGAACCCCTGCGACCATCCCAGCGACTTGAGGTTGGCCATGAGCGAGCCGCCGACCCGGCGCCAGTCGACGCCGCGGTGCTCGTAGAAACGGCGGTCCTCGACCGCGAGGAACGCCTGGGGCACGTGCGCCGGCATTTCAAAGAGGGGGACGACCTCCTGCTCCACGGGCGTCAGATCGGCAAAAACTTCGCCGAACCGGTCGAGCAGCACCGGCGCGCCGCCCGGCTGGTAGGCGGCGAGGCCCTGCACGTCGGGGCAGCCGCCGAAGAAGCATTTCTCCCAGGCGAAGGAGATGATCAGGAGCGTGAGGAGAGGGGCGATGCCGAGCCAGAGCAGCGCAGTACGGCGAGGGAGCGTCCGCCACCAACCCCGGATCCGGTCAAACATCCCCCGATGCGGGGTTACAGCCTCCATGCCTGGGGCGGGGGAGCAAGGAGGGTGCCAGCGGCTCAGGTCGCCTGGATGTGCCGCACCGTGGGCGGCAACCCTTCGTCCAGGCTGCGGGGGGTCCAGCCCAGCTCGGTGCGGGCGCGGGTGTCGTCGAAAGCCCAGTGGCGGGCCAAGTTGTCGAGCTGGTCCGGCGCGACCGGCGGCCGGAGGCCGCGCATCTTGTAGAGCGGGCTCGCGAGAGTGAGGGCGGCGCGGGCCACGCCAACCGGCAGGCTCAGCTTCGGCGGCTTCACTCCGCCCAGGGCGCAGGCCCGGTCCACCAGGCTCCGCAGGGTCGTGATGTCCCCGGTCAGGAGATAGTCCCGGCCGACCGGGGCCTTGTCGATCACCTTCACCATGGCATCCACGACGTCGTCCAGGAAGATCCAGGAGGTCTTCCGATCGGGTCCGACCAGGGCGGGGAAGCGGCCCTTGAGGAGCTGGCGGAGGATGGAGTTCGCCCCCTCCTTCTTGCCCGGCGGGCCGTAGACCAGGCTGGGATAGACGGTGTTCACCCGTAACCCCTGCTTCGCCCACTCCTGGATCGCCCTCTCCCCGGAGTGCTTCGTGGCGCTGTAGAGGGTGGGGAACGGCTCCCTCGGGCGGGAGGTCTCGTCGCCCGGAGTGCCGTCGTCCGGGCTGCCCCCGAAGTAGGCCATGGAGGAGACGGAGAGGAACCGGCCGGTACCGAGCTTGTAGGCGAGGGAGGCCACGTTGTCGCTCCCCTGGACGTTGGTCTGGCGCATCCGCTCCGGCGGCCCGGTGAGGTCGAGGTCGGCTGCGGCATGGATGACCCAGTCGGCGCCGGACATCCCTTCGCGCATGGAGGCGCGGTCCTGGAGATCGCCGGTGAAGGTGGCGACGCCGAGCTCCTTCAGAGGCTCGATATTGCTCGTGGCCCGGACCAGGGCGCGGACCTCGTGCCCGGCCTCCACCAGCCGCCGTGCCAGGGCCCTGCCGATGTAGCCCGTGCTCCCGGTCAGATAGATCCGCATGAAGAGAGATTCTAGCGGAGAGAACCTTTTTCAGGCCGGCGGGAACCTACGGGAAAGAGAGGGCAGGAAGGGGCTCTTTGCAAGCAGGGCGGGAATCCCGCGGTGATCGTCCCGGTTTTAACTGGTGAGAGGACGGGCCACAGGGAGTTGTACCCGTCCCGGAGTCAAGCTCCGACAATCTCCTTCAAACTCCCTCTCCTCCCCCCGCGCCGTTCCCTCCACAGCGCGGGGTTTTTTTATGGATTGATCCCATCCTCCCTCTCCCCGGCCCTCTCCCTCACCTGCGTGAGGGAGAGGGAGAAGAGCTATCCTCGCAAGAGTTGGCGCAGCACGTAGTGCAGGATGCCGCCGTGGCGGTAGTACTCGACTTCCTGGGGGGTATCGAGCCGCACCCGTGCCTTGAACTCGGTGACCTTGCCGTCGTCTGAAGTTGCCCGGACGGGCACTTCCCGGCCGTTTGCGAAGCCGTTCGCCACGCCTTCGGCCAGGCCGGTGATGTCAAAGGTCTCGCGGCCGGTCAGGCCCAGGCTGTCCGCGTTCTGGCCGTCGAGGAACTCCAGCGGCATCACTCCCATGCCCACCAGGTTGCTGCGGTGGATGCGCTCGAAGGTCTCCGCGATCGCCGCGCGCACGCCGAGCAGCCGCGGACCCTTCGCCGCCCAGTCGCGGGAGGAGCCCGTGCCGTACTCCTTGCCCGCCAGGATCACGGTCGGAATCCCCTCCTCCTGGTACTTCATGGCCGCGTCGTAGATCGGCAGCGGCTCGCCGTCCGGCAAGTGCAGAGTGAAACCGCCCTCGATCTCCGGCACCAGCCGGTTGCGTAGCCGGACGTTGGCAAAGGTGCCGCGCATCATGACCTCGTGGTTGCCCCGCCGCGCGCCGTAGGAGTTGAAGTCCTTGGGCGGCACGCCGTGCTCCTGCAGGTACTTGCCTGCCGGGCTCGACGCCTTGATCGAGCCCGCCGGCGAGATGTGGTCGGTGGTGATGCTGTCCGCGAACAGGCCCAGCACCCGGGCGCCCTTGACGTCCTGGACCGGCGCCGGCTCGGCCGGCATGTCCGTGAAGTAGGGGGGCAGGCGGACGTAGGTGGACTCGGGGTCCCAGGCGTAGGTGGCCCCCTCCGGCACGTCGAGCCCGTTCCAGCGCTCGTCCCCGGCGTAGACGTCGGCGTACTCCTTCTGGAACATCTCGGCGCGCAGTCCGCGGAGGACCGTCTCATCGACCTCCATGCGGGTCGGCCAGATGTCCCGCAGAAAGACCGGCTGGCCGTCCTTGCCCGTTCCGAGCGGCTCTTTCAGGAGGTCGATGTCGATCCGGCCGGCGAGGGCGTAGGCCACAACCAGCGGCGGCGAGGCCAGGTAGTTGGCACGCACGTCGGAGTTGATCCGGCCTTCGAAGTTGCGGTTGCCCGAGAGGACCGCCACGGCGACGAGATCGCGCTCCTCGATGGCGTGCGAGATCTGCGTGGGCAGCGGACCGCTGTTGCCGATGCAGGTCGTGCAACCGTAGCCCACCAGGTTGAACCCGAGCTGGTCGAGATAGGGGGTGAGCCCCGCCTCGTTGTAATACTCCGTCACCACCTTGGAGCCCGGCGCCAGGCTGGTCTTGACCCACGGCTGGACGGAGAGGCCCTTCTCCACGGCCTTCTTGGCGAGCAGGCCCGCCGCCATCATGACCGACGGGTTCGAGGTGTTGGTGCAGCTCGTGATGGCCGCGATGACCACGGAGCCGTCCTGCAAGTGCTTCGCGGCGCCATTGGCCTCGGTGGTCGCCACGTCGACCTCGGCCACAGACGTGCCGGCCGCCGTGCCGCCCGACACTTGCAGGCCGGGGGCAGACTGCCGCGACCGTCCCGTGCGGCCGTGCGCCTTCATGGTCTCCAGCTCTTTGGCAAAGGAGGGCTTGACCTCCGACAGACGCACCCGGTCCTGCGGCCGGCGCGGGCCGGCGAGGCTCGGCTCGACCGTGCCGAGGTCGAGCTCCAGGGTGTCGGAGTAGACCGGCTCGGGCGTGTCCGCCGTAAAGAAGAGACCCTGCTCCTTCATGTAGGCTTCGACCAGGGCGATGCGGTCCGCCGGCCGGCCGGTGAACTTCAGGTAGTCGAGGGAGACCTGATCGACAGGGAAAATGCCGCAGGTGGCGCCGTACTCGGGCGCCATGTTGGCGATCGTGGCGCGGTCGGCCAAGGGAAGATTGGAAAGGCCCGGGCCGAAGAACTCCACGAACTTGCCCACGACGCCCTTCTTGCGCAGCATCTCGGTCACGCGCAGCACCAGGTCGGTGGCGGTCGCACCCTCGGGCAGCGACCCCGAGAGGCGGAAGCCGACCACCTGCGGGATGAGCATGGACACCGGC
>DASUNJ010000420.1:0-3779 GCA_036277235.1 Thermoanaerobaculia bacterium
TGCAGGCCCCTTCGGGGAAGACGTTTTTTGGATTCTGGAAGGCGCAACCTCACAGTGCGTAGTCCCTCAAGGCGCAGAAGGCGAATCCGCGTTGCTCGCGCGCCTTCAACAACTCCCCAACTTCGACAGCGGCGCCGTAATTGACGCCGCCTCGTCTGTAGACAATGCGGAATTCATTTGTTGGCAGCACCCGTGATGCCGCTGCGGTGGCTTCCGCTCCGAACGGTTGCTCGCCGGTTGGACGCCCGCTCCTTTTCCTGAAATGATTCGCTCGTTCTCTGCCACAGACATCGGAGGCGACGCGGCGCCTCCATCGCAAAGGAGAATTTCCATGTCCTACCCTCTCGGCCCCGGTTCAGGAACGCCCGATCTCTCCTCGCCGATCTCGGTCACCGACCAGCGAGCCCGGTTCATCAGCCGCACGTACACCCATCTCCTGGGAGCGGTCCTCGGCTTCACGCTTCTCGAGGTGGCGATCTTCCAGTCGGGTTTGGCGGCTTCCATGGTCAACGCGATGCTCGGCGTGAGCTGGCTCTGGGTGCTCGGAGCGTTCATGCTCGTGAGCTGGCTGGCGTCGCGCGCTGCGCACACGGCCGGATCGCTCACGGTCCAGTATGCCGCGCTTTCCGCCTTCGTGGTGGCCGAGGCGATCGTGTTCGTGCCGCTCCTCTACCTGGCCGAGTCGATGGCTCCGGGCACGATCCGGAGCGCCGCGATGGCGACCCTGTTCGGCTTCGCCGGCCTGACCGCCGTCGCTTTCGTGACCCGCCGGGACTTCTCCTTCGCGCGCGGCGTGCTGCTCTGGGGTGGAGTCGTGGCCCTGCTGGCGATCGTGGCGAGCGTCATCTTCGGGTTCGAGCTCGGAACCTGGTTCTCGATCGCGATGATCGCTTTCGCCGGCGTCGCGATCCTCTACGACACCTCGAACATCATCCATCACTTCCCGGAAGACCGTTATGTCGCGGCTGCGCTGGAGCTTTTCGCCTCGGTGGCACTGATGTTCTGGTACATCCTCCGGCTGTTCTCCTCGCGCGACTGAACGCCTGCTACCTTACAGGTGAGAAACAAGAGCCGGAGGCCGTGGCAGCCTCCGGCTCTTTTCGTCAGGTCAGGGCAGGGGGGGCAGCCGGACGCCGTTCGCTGTCGCGCGCAGGGTCCAGATGTCCGAGTTGAAGAGCTCGAAGATCGAGTTGATCGCGAAGCCCTGGATGTTGGCGGTCCAGATGCCCGGGGTCGGATTGGCGATGCTCACCTTCTCGGGGGCGTTGAGCGTCGCGCCGTCGAAGATCACGTTGCCGTTCGGATCCTCGAGGATGAGGTCGAGGTCGTCCGTGGGATAGGCGCCCCACTCGCGCAGCCAGGAGAGCCGGAACGAGAGATCCGTGGTGCCCGCGGGCACGTTGACACTCACGGTCGTATCCTGGCCCTGCTTGATCAGGCCCGACTTGGTCGGCGAGGCGAGGGGCACGTTGTGGCGCGTGATGGTCACCTTGCAGGAGACGTTGCCGGCGTTCGTCGAGTCGCCCTGAACGGCGACCCGGGCCAGGCCGGCGTCGACGATGGGCACGGTGTAGGTCGCGCTGCTGACGATGAAGTCGGCGACGCGGGTGTCGGCCGCCGAGGTGAGCGCGTCGACGACGGTCAGGAAGATGTCGTCGCCGAAGAGCTGGTTCTGCTGCGCCGGGGGCAGCGCGGGCGTGACGTTCTCGATGGTGACCGTCAGGCTGTCGGTGTTGTCCAGGGTGGGCACGTAGAGCTGGACCATCTGGCCCGGCTTCAGGTTGTTGAGCTGCTTGGTGTAGGTGTTGCCGGAGAAGTTGACCGGTGTGATGCCCAGCGGCAGCAGGTTCAGCGCGACGATGGGCGAGGTCAGGCCCACGGGGAGCGTCGAGCTGACGGCGTTGGCCGTGAGCTTGGCCGAGGCGGCAGGAATGTCGAGCAGGCCGCTGCCGCGGTCGATCTTGCCCGAGCCGTCGGCGAAGGCGTTGGGATTGCCCGACGCGGCGATGGCGTTGCGGATCTTGACCGCCGAGGCGGTGGGGTGCTTCTCGCGCAGAAGGGCGACGGCGCCGGCCGTGATGGGCGTCGCAAACGACGTGCCGGAGACCAGCGAGATCCCGCCGTTGTTCGACTGGGCCAGGGTCGCCAGGCCGTTGGCCGAGACGGCGACGCCGACGCGGCCGTCGGGGAGCGGGCCGCGGGAGCTGAAGGTCGCGGTCTGCAGGCCGGCGGAGGGCCGCCACAGCGAGCCGATCCCGAGTCCGAACTGGAGGTCGCGCAGCACCCGCTCATGAGTGGCGGTGGCGGCGGCGGCCACGGTCAGGGAGGCATAGCCGGTGCCCGGAGAGCCGGTGGTCAGGGCCGCGGGACCGTCGTTGCCTGCCGCGACGACGATCGTGATCCCCACCTTGTTCATCTCGAGGGTGAGCTGATCCTCGAGGTCGCGGCCGGCGAACAGCGTCGCGCCGCCGAGGCTCATGTTGACGACCTGGATCGGCAGCGAGTCGTAGACGCAGGGGGTGTTCTCGGCACCGCAGCCGGGGTTGGTGACCACCGAGGGCACGCCGTTGTTGAAGTTGCGGCGCAGCGTGATGGCCCGGTCCATGGCGGCCAGGATGCGCGCGGTCGTCGTGCTGTCGGAATTGAAGGGGAAGACCTTGAGCGCGTAGAGCTTGGCCGCCGGGGCCGTGCCGATCATCGCCACGCCGGACTGGGTCGGGAGGCAGCCGAGCAGCGAGCACGGAATGACGGACGAGGGGGAGTGCATCTGCAGCGACTGAATGAACGCCGAGGTGTTGTTGAAGATGAAGATCGCGTGCGCGGCGACAGCGGTACCCACCCAGGTGCCGTGGTTGCCGTTCAGCCTGGAGGTGGCGGAGGGCACCGGGTCGCCCACCACGAAGTTCTCGCCGCCGATCACGCTGCCGGCCAGGGCGGGGACGGTCGGCGAGTTGGCGGTGCCGCTGTCGATGATGGCCACGACGACGTTGTTGCCCAGGATACCCTGGTCGTGGAGCGCGGTGGCGCCGATCAGGTCGTTGTTGAAGTCGTAGTCGGCGGGCTGGGCGTCGATGAAGCCCGGGAGCGCCGCGACGCCGATGACCTGGGCGGCCTCGGCGGCGGGCAGCTCTTGCACCAGATCGGGCGGCGGCAGGCTGACCTGGGCGTCCTTGGTCATGCCGGCGACGTCCGAGCGCGCCTGAATGGCCGCCACGGCCTCGATCGGCAGGGTGACGGCCAGACCGGGGACGTTCTTGTAAACCTGGTCCACGTGCGCTCCGGGGATCTGGCTGACCGCGGCCGCCACCGCGTCGCATTTGGGGGAGCACTGGACGATGAAGCTTTCGAGCGTTGCGCTCGCTGCGGCCGGGATGGCCAGGACGAGGATGAGGGCGGCCCACAGCGGGGCCTTGGTGGGGGTGAAACTTTGCCGCATGAAAACCTCCAGGGGGCGTACAACGCCCAAGTGATATCTCTCCACCTAGAGGAGTGCTTCAGAGCCCGAAAAAGAGGACTGGAGGAGATTCAAAGTTTCAGATTCGTCACTCTGTTCGGCCTCTCAGCGCCTTGCGAGCTTGAGGTGGGTCACCTTTGGCGCGGCGACGGTCCGCACGAGCTCGAGCCCGCGCAGGTCGCCGAGGCCATCGAACAGCGCTTCGCCGCTGCCGAGGAGCGTCGGCACGAGGTGGATCTCCATCTCGTCGACCAGGCCGGCGGTGAGGTACTGCTGCGCGACGTTCGCGCCGCCGGCGAGGGCGACATCCTTGCCGCCGGCGGCC
>DASUNJ010000421.1:0-8556 GCA_036277235.1 Thermoanaerobaculia bacterium
GCCGGCGAGGTCCACGCCATCATGGGTCCCAACGGATCAGGGAAGAGCACGCTCGCTCACGTCCTCGCCGGCCGGCCCGGCTACGAGATCACCGAAGGCACGGCGACCTACGACGGCAAGGATCTGCTGGAGATGGACCCCGAGGAGCGCGCCCGCGAGGGCGTGTTCATGGCCTTCCAGTACCCGGTCGAGATCCCCGGGGTGAGCAACACCTACTTCCTCAAGGCGGCGCTCAACGCCGTGCGCAAGCACCGCGGCCTGCCCGAGACCGACGCCATGGAGTTCCTCACTCTCGTGCGCCAGAAGATGAAGCTGGTGCAGATGGAGGAGTCGCTGCTCCACCGCCCGGTCAACGAGGGCTTCTCCGGCGGTGAGAAGAAGCGCAACGAGATCTTCCACATGGCCGTGCTGGAGCCGCGCCTCGCCGTGCTCGACGAGACCGACTCGGGGCTCGACATCGACGCCCTGCGCATCGTGGCCGACGGCGTCAACGTGCTGCGCGGACCGGACCGCTCGTTCCTGCTCATCACCCACTACCAGCGGCTGCTCAATTACATCGTCCCCGACCGGGTGCACGTCCTGCTGGACGGCCGCATCGTGCGCTCGGGCGGCAAGGAGCTGGCCCTGGAGCTCGAAGAGAAGGGCTACGCGTGGCTCGAAGAAGCCGCTGCTCAGCCCGTGGGGGCGTAACGGATGACGACCGACATTCTTAGGACTGAAGTGCTGACCGGCGCGGCCCGCTTTGCGGCTGACTTCGACACGTTCGTGCGCGAGCTGCCGGCCTCCGAGCCCGCGGCAATCACGGCCCTGCGCCGCATGGCCATCGAGCGCTTCGTCACCCTGGGCTTTCCCACTCTCCAGCAGGAGGCGTGGCGCCAGACCAATGTGAGCGCGATCGCCCAGGGCACATTCGCGCGCCCAGAAGGGCCAGAACCAGCGGTCGACCTTTCCCGGCTGGATCCTCTCGCCGAGGGCGCCGCGGCCCGCCTGGTCTTCGTCAACGGCCGGCTCTCGTCCCGGCTCTCGTCCCTGGGCGAGCTGCCGGCCGGCGTGATCGTGGCGAGCCTCGCCGAGGCGCTGGAGAAGGCGCCCGACAAGGTCGAGCCCTGGCTCGGACAGCACGCCCGCTTCGACGATCATCCGTTCGTGGCCCTCAACACCGCGTTCCTGCGCGACGGCGCGCTCGTCTGGGTGCCCCGCGGCGTGATCGTCGAGAAGCCCATCCACCTGATGTTCGTCTCGTCCTCGATGGGGACGGAGCCGATCGTGACCTTCCCGCGCAACCTGTTCGTGGCCGGCGAGAACAGCCAGGTCACTCTGGTCGAGACCTACGCGGGCGAAGGCGCCTACTTCACCTGCCCGGTGACCGAGCTGGTGGCGGGCCCGGCCTCCGTGATCGATCATTACAAGGTACAGATCGAGAGCCGCGAGGCGTTCCATATGGCCACGTTCCAGATCGAGGCGGAGCGGAGCTGCTCGCCCAGCTCGCACTCGATCTCGATCGGCGGCGCGCTGGTGCGCAACGACGTCAACGCCGTCCTCGACGGCGAGGGCATCGACTGCATCCTCAACGGCCTCTACCTCGGCGAGGGGCGGCAGGTGATCGACAACCACATGCGCGTCGAGCACGCCAAGCCGCACTGCGCCAGCCATGAGCTCTACAAGGGGGTCCTCGACGGCGCCGCCCGCTCCGTGTTCAACGGCCTCATCCACGTCCATCCGGGAGCGCAGAAGACCGACGCCAAGCAATCGAACCGGAACCTGCTGCTCTCTTCGAACGCCATCGCCAACTCGAACCCGCAGCTCGAGATCTTCGCCGACGACGTGAAGTGTACCCATGGCTCCACCGTCGGCCAGCTCGACGAGGACGCGATCTTCTATCTCCGTTCCCGCGGCATCGGCCAGGAAGCGGCGCGCAGCCTGCTGACCTACGCCTTCGCCAGCGACATCGTCGAGCGCATCAAGGTCGAGCCCGTGCGGCGCGATCTGGAGGAGCTCCTCTTCGCCCGTTTGCCCCAGGGAGAAGTCGTCAGACAGGCGGTTTGATGTCCCTTCCGCTCGCAGCTCCGCGGGTCCTCGCACCCGGTTACGATCTCGACCGGGTGCGGGACGACTTCCCCATCCTCTCGCGCAAGATCAATGGCAGGCCCCTGGTCTACCTGGACAACGCGGCCAGCACCCAGAAGCCCCGCGCCGTGCTCGATGCCTTCGCCGACTGCTACGGCGGCTACTACTCCAACATCCATCGCGGGGTCCACACTCTCTCCCAGCTCTCCACCGAGGCTTGCGAGCAGGCGCGGGAGACCGTGCGCCGGACCCTGGGAGCCGAGCGCGCGGATGAGATCGTCTTCGTCCGCGGCACGACCGAGGCGATCAACCTGGTGGCTTGCAGCTGGGGCGGGCAGACCCTCGGCCCCCATGACGAGATCCTGATCACCGGCCTGGAGCACCACTCCAACCTCGTCCCCTGGCAGGCGCTCTGCGAGCGGCAGGGCGCCCGGCTGCGGGTCGCGCCCCTCGACGACCGCGGCGAGGTGATCCTGGAAGAGTTCGAGCGTCTTTTGTCGGAGCGCACCCGCATGGTCGCGGTCGCGCACGTCTCGAACGCGCTCGGCACGATCAACCCGGTGCGCGAGATGGCGGACATGGCTCACCGGTACAACGCGCTGGTCCTGGTCGACGGCGCCCAGGGGGTGCCTCACCTGCAGGTGGACGTGCGCGCCCTGGGCTGCGACTTCTACGCCTTCTCCGGCCACAAGGTCTACGGCCCCAGCGGCATCGGCGCGCTCTACGGCCGGGCCGACCTGCTCGAAGCCATGCCCCCGTGGCAGACCGGCGGCGGCATGGTTCACGGCGTGACTTTCGAGAAGACCACGTTCGCGCCGCCGCCGCACCGCTTCGAAGCCGGCACCCCCTTCATCGAAGGCGCGATCGCGCTCGGGGCCGCTCTCGATTACGTAGGAAAGATCGGCCTGCCCGCCATCGCGGCGTGGGAGTCCGAGCTCCTCGCCCATGCCACGGAGCGCCTCCAGGAGGTCCGCGGCCTGCGGCTCGTGGGCACCGCTCCGCACAAGGCGGCCGTGGTCTCCTTCGCCATGGAGGGCATCCACCCGCACGACGTCGGCACCATCCTCGACCAGGAGGGGGTCGCGGTCCGCGCTGGCCACCACTGTGCGCAGCCGGTGATGGTCCGCTTCGGCGTGCCGGCGACCACGCGGGCCTCCTTCGGCCTCTACAATCGGATGGAGGACGTCGATGCCCTGGTCGCCGCCCTGCACCGCGCCCGGGAGCTTTTCGGCTGATGTCCGACCTGCGCGACCTTTATCAAGAGGTCATCCTCGACCACAACCGCGTGCCCCGGAACTTCGGGAAGCTGGAGAACGCCAACCGCGAGTCCGAGGGGCACAATCCCCTCTGCGGCGACCGGGTGAAGGTCTTCCTCCATGTCGAGGGGGACCGGATCGAGAGCATCGCCTTCCAGGGCTCGGGCTGCGCGATCTCCACGGCCTCGGCCTCGCTGATGACCGAGTCCCTCAAGGGCAGGACGGTCGAGGAGGCCCGCCGGCTCTTCCGCGGCTTCCACGATTTGCTGACGGCCGGCGGCGACGGGGACGACCTGGGCAAGCTCGCGGTCTTCGCCGGAGTGCGCGAGTACCCGATCCGGATCAAGTGCGCGACGCTCGCCTGGCACGCGGTCCAGGCCGCGCTCGAACAGAAAGATCACCCCATCTCGACCGAGTAGGAAGGAAACACCCATGGAACCGAACGCCACCCCTCCCTCCCAGGACCTCGAAGGCGAGATCGTCGACGCGCTCAAGAGCGTCTTCGACCCCGAGATCCCCGTCAACATCTACGAGCTGGGCCTGATCTACGACCTGGAGATCCAGCCGGAAGGCCAGGTCCAGATCAAGATGACGCTCACCTCGCCGGGCTGCCCCGTGGCGGGCTCCCTGCCGGGCGAGGTCAAGGCGAAGGTGGAGCAGGTCCCCGGCGTGGCCGCGGCCGACGTCGAGCTGGTCTGGGACCCGGCGTGGAACCCCTCCATGATGACCGAGGCCGCCCGGCTCCAGCTCGGCATGTTTTGAAGATTCTTCCTCGCGCTTGCCCTGAAAAACCGGGCACAGCTCCCTCTCCCCCGGCACGGGGGAGAGGGCCGGGGAGAGGGGGAATGGGATCAACCCCTGGACCGAAACCTGCATAGTTCCATTCGGAGCGGGCACCCCGCAAAGGGACCCCTCATGACAATCCGGGAAACCACATTATGCGGACACAAGCCAGGGCTGTAGAAGACCACCCCCATCAGGAGCAGTCCGAGGGCACGGGCAAGACCTCGGAGATGCGTCTCCTCCGGCAGGGGGGCGAAGCGGCTTCCGAGGACCGCGGCATGGAGGCCATGGGACGGCTCGCGGGCGGTATCGCCCACGTGTTCAACAACTTGCTGACCGCCATCTCCTGCGAGGTCGAGCTCGCCCTGACCCGCCTGCCGGCCGACGAGCCGGCGCGCAAGAATCTGCGCGAGATCGAGCGCGCCGGAGAGCGCGGCGCGGCCCTCGCGCGCCAGCTCCTCGCGTTCAGCGGCCGGCAGGTTTTACAACCCCGGCTGTCCCAGCTCAACAACCTGGTGGCCGGCCTCGACGACCGCATCCGGCACATCGTCGGCGACTCGATCGAGGTCAAGATGTCGCTCGATCCCGACCTTCACCGGGTGCAGATCGACGCCGAGCAGATCGAGCAGGCCATCCTGCACCTGGTCACCAACGCCCGCGACGCCATGCCCGAGGGCGGCCGCCTGACCTTCGAGACCCGCAACGTCGAGAATCCGTTGCGCTCCGCTCCCGGCCACTGGGTGGAGCTCCGGGTGAGCGACAACGGCCCGGGCATGCCCGAGGAGGTGCGGCGGCGGGTCTTCGAGCCGTTCTTCAGCACCAAGCAGGGGGGCGAGGTCACCGGGCTCGGCCTGTCGACCACCTATGGGGTCATCAACCAGAGCGGCGGGCACGTCGTCGCGGACAGCGAGCCGGGCAACGGCTCACGCTTCCTGGTCTACCTCCCCAGCGCCGAGCTGCCGGCCGACGCCGACGCTCCGGGCGGCATCAACGGCAAGCCCTGGGAGACGATCCTGCTGGTCGATGACGAGGACAACGTCCGCAGGCCCCTCTCCGAGATCATGAAGAGCCACGGCTACAACGTCCTGGAGGCGGCGGACGGCGCCCAGGCCCTGGAGATCTGCCAGCAGCACTCGGGGCCGATCCACCTCATGGTGACCGACATCCTGATGGGCAGCATGAGCGGAGTGGAGCTCGCCGAGAAGCTCTCGTACGACCGGGCCGAGATGAAGGTCCTCTTTGCCACCGGCTATCCCGCCGGGCTGGCCGAGGGCTCCGGGCTCGACGCCGAGGACGCCCACCTGATCAAGAAGCCGTTCACGGGCAAGGACCTGGCCGCCAAGGTCAGGGAGATGCTGGAGGCCGACTAGCAGGGGCGCCCCTCGTGGGCGCCCGTTTTCAAGGTTTCACTACGCTCACTGCGCAGCGGCGATTCTCAAAACGAATTCTCCATTCCTCTTTGGACGATCCAGCTTCTTGTTGGATCGACAGCCCTGGCATAAGATGCATGCTCATGAGACCTGAAACAGAACACATGATCTCGACCATGAAAATCCTGATGCGGCTCCTCGGCTTCCGCAATGCGGACGTCGAGCGCAAGCTCGGGTGGAGCGTCAGCTACCTGAGCCGTCTCTACTCCGGCGGGATCGAGCTGCGCTTCGAGCACATCGTGGACATCGCCGGGGCGCTGGGCTTGAGGCCGGAGGAGGCCTTCCGCTTCGCCTATCCCGACCTGGGCGAAGAGCCGAGCGACGCGGCCAAGCAAGTGAGGAAGGCCACTTCCGACCTGGGTGGAATCCGGCTGCCCGCGCCGCCGCCGGCGGCACCGGCGGCACTCCCACCGCCCATACTCACCGAGGCGGATGTGGAGCGCATCGTAGCCAAGACCCTGCGCCGCATCCTCAGCGACGGGACTCCGCCGGACGAGGAGTGACCGGCTCCCGGTGACGGTCCACCCAGTATCCCCAGGCCACCAGGAGCCACATGGACTGGGTAACCCAGGCCACGGCCGCGGAGGTCGGCGGCGGCGATCCGAAAAAGTTCATGAAGTAGACGGCGAGCAGGAACAGCACGAGCCCCGCCAGCGCGATCTTTCCCGTCCGGTCCCGCGGAGCCGTCGAGCGGACGTAGAGGAAGACCCCGGCCAGGAACAGCGGCAGCTCCACCGCGAGAGTGCCCGGCACCGAGTTCCACAACCCCAGCCCGTACCGCTCCGCGCCGCCGGCCGTGAGCGGCAGGTCGGGCCGGTGCATGACCAGGTCGAGCACCCAATGGCTGACCACGAGCGCCGCCAGCAGCAGCCCTGCGGCAGGACGGGAGCGCCGCGCCAGCTTGTACGCGATCCCGAAGACGGCGCCCCATGCCACCATCGCGATCAGGCTGTGGGAGTACGGGTAGTGGACGAAGTCCAGCGGCGTGACCACCGTGATCCCCGGATCGATGCGGACCTCTTCGACCCCCAGCAGCAGCAGCATCGGCCAGAGCAGATCCGCGAACTGAGCGGCGAGGAACAGCGTGCCGAGAGAAACGGCCGGCGCGAAGCGCTTGGCGCCGAAGCCCACTCCGAAGTGACCGATGAACATGGCTCAGCCCTCAGCTTCCCACAAGCCAGGATACAGCGTGACGAATCCGGCGTCATTGACCGCAAGCTCCCTGACGAAGCGGCCTCCGGCGCTCTCGTAGCGATAGGTCCCTTCGTCGATGCGCCGGTAGACCTGCTCGAGCGGCTCGAGCGCGAAGCTCGGGAAGCGGAGCCAGGCAGCCCGCACCGGAGCCTCCCGCCCGACAGCCAGGTTCAACCGGCGGATCGGCAGCAGGTTCGTGGACGGGCTGAAGTTGAGGTCGAGGTCGATGCACCCCTCGACCTGCGGGCATTCGGCTCCATTGAGCCTCCAGCGGCCGGCCTCCGCGGAGCACTCGACGTCGATCGTCCGCTCTCCGACCCAGCCGGACACTTTTCCGGAGACGGTCCGCCAATCCGCGTCGCAGGTCAACAGGTACTCGAGGCGGCACGGCTGGCCCTCGTGCAGGAACACCGCCGTTCCGCTCAGGCTCCGGTCGATCAGCCGGGCGGATTCGTGGCCGGGAGTGTCGAGCCTGCGCCAGAGGATCACGGAAACACCTCGTCCAGTTCCATCACCAGGTTCACCACCGCATCCGAAATCCGCGTCATGGCCGCGGCATCGAGCTTCTCCGCCGTGTCCCCGGGGGCGTGGATCGTCTGGAGGATCGGGGGGACGAAGCCTTCTGTCAGCCCCGACTCCTTGCCGCCGTTGAGCATCAGCCAGAGCTGGTGCGCCTCCAGGGCCGGCAGGATCGCGAGCGAGAGGTTGGGGATCTTGCCCGCCTGGAAGCTCCGGTCGTCGCCCTGCGGGAAATTGGGGAACTCCATGCAGGCGAGACGCTGTTCCGAGCAGGTGCGCCACATGGCGCCATAGACCTCCGCGTTCCCCTCGTTCTTGCCCGGGCCGAAGATCAGGGTGTCTCCATATCCCGCGATGTCGACGTTGACCGCTGCCGCGACCTTGCTGTCCAGGGACTTCACGTAATGGGCCGAGCCGAGCAGCCCGATCTCCTCCATGTCGAAGAAGACCAATCGAACCCTGTGCTTCAGACGGCGCGCCCGCAGCCCCTCGGCCACGCGGGTCAGCACGACCGCCCCGGCCGCGTTGTCCACCATGCCATGGCTCAGCTTTCCGTCCCGAAGACGGACCGCATCGAAGTGCGCACCGATCACGATATCCCGAGGCCCCGATCCGATCGTGACGATCAAGTTCTGTCCCTGCTCCCGGGAATCCTTCTCCTTGCGCTCGTTCGGGAAGGACTGGACCTCAAACTCGATACCGCGCTCGCGCAGCAAAGCCGTCAGCGCTTCGAGCCGCTCCGCGTTGGAAAGCCGGTCCAGGCGCGCGGCGTCCGCGGCCGGGGCCTGTGCCTGGAGGGCGTTCGGGAGGAGAAGACACAAGCAGATCAAGATGGTCCGCAAGTCGAATTCCTTTCTAGAGCCAGAGCCGCGGCACGAAGGAGCGCCGTGTTCGAGGAGACGGCACGAAGGCTACGCGAGATGGCGAGGAGCTTCACTGTCAATCTCTCTCTCCCGTCCCATCTTGATCCATCTCTCCACCTCGTCTGCCGTTGGGCGACGCTGCTGCTTCTCCCAGGAAGCTTCGATCTGCTCTAGAGCGGAGAGCCGCTCTCGAACTTGTTGCTCTATGGACCGGCCATTTCTCATGGACTGCTACAGCTCCGTCTTCTCCAACCCCGCCAGATAAAGCGCGTTCCACAGCAGCTTGAAGGTGCTATTCGGCTGGGCGCGGTGCTGGGGGCGGAAGCCGATCAGGACCACGCGGCCCTTGCCGACCTTGAAGTCCACCACGGCTGCTCGCTTCTCCAGGCGCTCGCCGCCTTTCAGATAGCCGCTGACCAGGATGTCCTTGGAATCCTCCGGATA
>DASUNJ010000422.1:0-19411 GCA_036277235.1 Thermoanaerobaculia bacterium
GGCGCGCCCCCGTCCCCGCCCCCGGCGGAGGCGCCGGCGCCGGGCCCCTGCCTAGATCCCGTCCACCGCCTTTCCTCCCCACTGTAGAGACGCCCCGTGGGGCGTCTCCGCACCAGATCTACCGACGACCTTCCTCGGAGGAGACGCCCCACGGGGCGTCTCTACAGTGGCCGGACGACCGAACGACAAACCCCTTGTGACGGGTTTCACAAACACACCCCGGATCGCATAGGATAGGCCCGCGTCGCGATGCGGCATCCAAGAGGGGAAAGCATGTCCTGGTTCGCGGATCTCACTCGATCGGCAGTCGGCAAGAAGGCAGTGATGGCCGTCACCGGCATCATCCTCTTCGGCTTCGTCTTCGTGCACATGGTGGGCAACCTGAAGGTCTACACGGGCGCGGAGCATATGAACGCGTACGGAGACTTCCTCCGACAGGTGGGCGCTCCGGCGCTTCCGCCCAACGGCCTGCTCTGGCTCGCCCGGCTCGTGCTGCTCGCAAGCGTCGGGCTGCACATCTGGGCGGCCTGGTCGCTCACCCGGATGGCCAAGGCGGCCCGGCCCTCGCGCTACGAGCACAAGGAGAAGAACCACACCAACTACGCCTCGCGGACCATGCGCTGGGGCGGGGTGATCGTCCTTCTCTTCATCATCTACCACATCCTCCACTTCACCACCGGCACCGTCCTCCCCGGCTTCGAGGCGCACAGGCCCTATGAAAACCTGGTTCGCGGCTTCACGGGCACGCTGGGCACGATATCCGCCGTCTTTTACATCGTGGCCAACATCGCCCTGGGAATGCACCTGTACCACGGCATCTGGAGCATCTTCCAATCTCTGGGCTGGAGCCATCCGCGGTTCAACCCCTGGCGGAGCTGGCTCGCCCATGGCTTCGCCTGGCTGATCACCCTCGGCAACATCTCATTCCCTCTGGCCGTGATGACCGGCCTGGTGCGCTAGGAGACTCCCGCCATGATCGGCTCTCTCGATGCCAAGATCCCTCCCGGTCCCCTGGAGACCAAGTGGCTGGAGCACCGCAACCACCTGAAGCTCGTCAACCCGAACAACAAGCGCAAGTTCAACATCCTGGTAGTGGGCTCGGGCCTGGCCGGCGCTTCGGCCGCGGCCAGCTTCGGCGAGCTCGGCTACAACGTGAAGTGCTTCTGCTTTCAGGATTCGCCGCGCCGCGCGCACTCGATCGCTGCCCAGGGCGGAATCAACGCCGCCAAGAACTATCAGAACGACGGCGACAGCGTCTGGCGGCTCTTCTATGACACACTCAAGGGCGGCGACTTCCGCGCCCGTGAAGCCAACGTCCACCGCCTCGCCGAGCTGTCGCTCAACATCATCGACCAGTGCGTAGCGCAGGGCGTGCCCTTCGCCCGCGAGTATGGCGGCCTGCTCGACAATCGCTCCTTCGGCGGTGCCCAGGTAGCGCGGACGTTCTACGCCCGCGGCCAGACCGGACAGCAGCTCCTCCTCGGCGCCTACCAGGCCCTCGAGCGCCAGATCGGCGCGGGCATGGTCCAGATGTACCCGCGCACCGAGATGCTCGACCTGGTCCTGGACAACGGCCGCGCGGTCGGCATCATCACGCGCGATCTGGTCACCGGCAAGGTCGACCGCCACGCCGGGCATGCCGTGGTCCTGGCGACCGGCGGCTACAGCAACGTCTACTACCTGTCGACCAACGCCAAGGGCTCCAACGTGACGGCGGCCTGGCGGGCCCATCGCCGTGGCGCCCTCTTCGCGAACCCCTGCTTCACGCAGATCCACCCGACCTGCATCCCCGCGTCGGGCGACTACCAGTCCAAGCTCACGCTGATGAGCGAGTCGCTGCGCAACGACGGGCGCATCTGGGTGCCCAGGGACCCGAAGGACACCCGCTCGCCGGATCAGATCCCCGAAGCCGAACGCGACTACTTCCTGGAGCGCAAGTACCCGGCCTTCGGCAACCTCGTCCCCCGCGACGTGGCCGCCCGCAACGCCAAGGCCGTGGTCGACGAAGGGCGCGGCGTCGGACCGCAGAAGAACGGCGTCTACCTGGACTTCTCGGCAGCGATCCAGCGCCTCGGCCGCCGGACGATCGAAGAGAGGTACGGCAACCTCTTCGAGATGTACGCGAAGATCACGGGCGAAGACCCGTACGCCGTGCCGATGCGGATCTACCCCGCGCCGCACTACACCATGGGCGGGCTCTGGGTGGACTACGACCTCATGAGCAACGTCCCGGGCCTGTTCGTGCTCGGCGAGGCCAATTTCTCCGACCACGGCGCCAACCGTCTCGGCGCGAGCGCGCTGATGCAAGGGCTGGCGGACGGCTACTTCGTCATTCCGTACACGATCGGCGACTACCTGGCCCCCTTCCTGAACCAGGCCGTGAGCACGGAGACCGACGCCTTCCGCGCCACCGAGGCCGAGGTCCAGGACCGCATCGGCATGATGATGTCCATCAACGGCCAGCGGACGGCGGACAGCTTCCACCGCCAGCTCGGCCGGATCGTCTGGGACTATTGCGGCATCGCGCGCACGGCCGACGGACTGAAAAAGGCGCTCCAGCTCATCCCCGAGCTGCGGCAGGAATTCTGGAGCAACCTCAAGCTCGTGGGCGCTCCGGGCGGGGTGAACCAGGAGCTGGAGAAGGCCGGCCGGGTCTCGGACTACTTCGAGCTCGCCGAGCTGATGTGCCTGGACGCGCTCGAGCGCGAAGAGTCGTGCGGCGGCCATCTGCGCGAGGAGTACCAGACGCCGGACGGCGAGGCGCTGCGCAACGACGACAAGTTCATGTACGCGGCAGCCTGGGAGTGGAACGGCTCCGATGGTTCGGGAAAATCGGGCGCGACCCTGCACAAGGAGCCGCTGTCGTTCGATGCCGTGAAGCCGTCTCAGAGGAGCTACAAGTAATGGATCTCACGCTCTACATCTGGCGTCAGCCCGGCCCCGCGGCCGCGGGCAAGATGGTCAAGTACGAGGTCAAGGACGTCAACGAGCACAGCTCCTTCCTGGAGATGCTGGACGTCCTCAACGAGCAGCTCGTGACGCGCGGGGAAGAGCCGGTGGCGTTCGACCACGACTGCCGGGAGGGCATCTGCGGCTCCTGCGGCTTCATGATCAACGGCGACGCGCACGGTCCGCAGCCGGCGACGACGGTCTGCCAGCTCCACATGCGCCACTTCAAGACCGGCGACGTGCTCCATCTGGAGCCCTGGCGCGCCAAGGCATTCCCGGTGGTGAAGGACCTGATGGTGAACCGCAGCTCCTTCGACCGCATCGTCCAGGCTGGAGGCTTCATCTCGGTCTCGACGGGCAGCGCGCCCGAGGCCAACCTGACGCCGATTCCCAAGCCCATCTCGGACCGCGCCTTCGACGCCGCCCAGTGCATCGGCTGCGGCGCCTGCGTGGCGCAGTGTCCGAACGGCGCCGCGCAGCTCTTCACCTCGGCCAAGGTCTCGCACCTGAACCTGCTGCCCCAGGGCCAGCCCGAGAAGTACGACCGCGCGCTCGCCATGGTGGAAGCCATGGAGCAAGAGGGATTTGGCTATTGTTCAAATTTCGCCGAGTGCGAAGCCGTCTGTCCCAAGGAGATCTCCATCGACTTCATCGCCCGCATGAACAAGGACTATCTCAAGGCCAAGTCCAAGGGCATGATGAAGGTGCCGATGGAGACGTAGGCACCTACTGGCCCACTGCAGTGATGTAACTGAGAGCCGAGCCCGTCACCAATTGACAGGTCGCGATGTCGCCCAGGACGAACTCGCCGGGGACGAGCTCATATAGCCTCCAGGGGTCGGACGCGGAGTCGGTCCGCACGAGCACCTCGATCTCTCCTGTTGCGCTGCCGACGATCTCGCCGGCGAAGAACCCCACGTTGCCGGGGATGTCCCCAAAGGAGTAGTTCCCGCACTCATCCGCCCCGAACGAACGGGTATATCCACACGTCTGGCTGTCGTCGAAGCTCAGACCCGAGGGGTGCGCCACGCCGGTGGGGATCAGAACGTCCTCGACCCTGAGCGGGTAGAACTGCCCGGCCCGCACCCACAGATCCCTGACCGAACCGGTGTCGTTGAGCAAATGGATTCGGATCCAGCCATCCGACGTTCCGCTGACCGTGAAGCCGCAGTTGTCGGGAGGGGTGACAGTAGAACCGGTGGTGGTGACGTTGTAAACAGCTTGAGCGGGAGTCTGGGCGGAAAGCACGGCAAGAAGGAACACGACGGCGACGAACAGCTTGCTCATGGCAGCCTCCTTTGGGCGGTTGCTGGTATGGGGAGAGGTTACGATAGATCTGCCGCGCTGCGTGAGGACACATGCCGTTACACTCCGGTCACCTCTTTCGGCCAAAGTTCGGTTAAACTCTCTCTGCCTCGCACAGACTGGTTACGCCCGCCGCTCGCCGGAGCCGGCTGGAGACTCGATTTCGGAGGGAGCCACCCCATGCGCCTCGTCCCACGACTTCCGCTGGTACTTCTGGCCGTATTCGCGCTTTGCCTGCCGGCTGCGCGCCCTGCCGCCGCCAACAACATCGCCCAGACCCTGCCCTTCTCGCAGGACTGGACGAATATCGGGCTGATCACCACCGACAACGACTGGGGGGCGGTACCCGGCATCGATGGTTTCCGCGGAGACGCGCTCACCGGCGGCACGGGTACCGACCCGCAGACACTTCTGGACTCAGACACCCCAGGCGTGATCAACGTCATAGCCAACCAGACGAACCCCAACGGGCTCGCTACCGGTGGCGTGGCCGAGTTTCACATCGCAAACCCGACCGCCGCACTGAATGGCAGCGGGACAGCAGACGCGCCCTACATCAAGTTCTACCTCAACACGACGGGCTGTACCGGGATCAACGTTGCGTACAACCTCCGCGACCTTGACGGTTCGGTGGACAATGCCGTGCAGGCAGTGGCGCTCCATTTCCGAGTCGGCAACAGTGGCAATTTTACCAACGTTGCTGCGGGCTTCGTGGCCGATGCAACGACCGGACCGAGCCTTGCCACGCTGGTGACCCCGGTGAGCGCGACCCTGCCGGCAGCTGCTGACAACCAGGCAGAGGTGCAGGTTCGCGTGATGACGTCCAACGCTGTCGGAAACGACGAGTGGGTGGGCGTCGACGACATCTCGATCACGGGCACCTGCGGCGGCGGTACCACGCTCTCGATCAGCAACCCCTCCGTCACCGAGGGCGACGCCGGCACGACGACACTCACCTTCCTCGTCAATCTCTCGGCCCCCGCGGGCCCCGGGGGAGTGACTTTCGACGTCGAGACCCAGGACGACTCCGCGACCACTGCCGACAACGATTACGTCGCGATCTCCCCACCCAGCCCGCGCTCGATCGCCTTCGGCAACGCGAGCGCTTCGGTCGACGTGACCGTCAATGGCGATACGAACCCCGAGCCCAACGAGACTCTGTTCTTGAATGTCACCAACGTCGTCGGCGCCACGGCCCCCAACCCACAAGGCCAGGGCACGATCAACAACGACGACGTCGCGCTCACGCCGATCCATGACATCCAGGGCCCCGGCGGCAGCTCGCCGCTCTCCGGCTCGGTGACCACGACCGGCATCGTGACCGGCCGCAAGAGCAACGGCTATTACATCCAGGAGCCGGACGCCTCCGTGGACGCCGACCCGGCCACCTCGGAAGGCATCTTCGTCTTCACCTCGAGCGCGCCGCCGGCGGCCGCCGCCGTGGGCAATCTCGTGCAGGTCACGGGCACCATCGCGGAATTCGTGCCGTCCGCGGACCTGCTCCAGCCTCCGTTGACCGAGCTCACCTCGCCCACGACCGTACAGCTCTCGACGGGCAACCCGCTGCCGGCGGCCATCCCGCTGACCGCCACCTTCCCCGACCCGGCGGGTCCGTTCGACCAGCTCGAGCGCTTGGAGGGGATGCGGGTCTCGGTCGCTTCGTTCACCGTGAGCGGCCCGACTCTCGGCAACGTGAACGAGGCGAACGCCACCGCGACGTCCACCGGAATATTCTTCGGCACGGTCACCGGCGTACCCCGGCCGTTCCGCGAGCCTGGCATCCAGGCTCCGGACCCGGCGCCTTCTGGCTCCATCCCGCCGATCCCGCGGTTCGATTCCAATCCCGAGCTGTTGCGCGTGGACAGCGACGGCCTCACCGGCGCTCCGATCCTCGACGTCGGCACCAGTGCCGTCGTGACCGGCCTCGTCGGCCCGCTCGACTACACCTTCCGGCGCTACACGATCCTGCCGGATCCTGGCGCACCGGCGCCTGTCGCCGTCGGCGGTCCGACCGCCACGTCGGCTTCGGTGCCGGCGGACGGGGAATTCACCGTCGCCTCCTACAACGTGGAGCGCTTCTTCGACACCGTCAACGATCCGGGCATCGGCGAGCCGGTGCTCACCGCGACGGCATTCGACAACCGGCTGAACAAGGCCTCGCTCGGCATCCGCAACAACCTGCAGACGCCGGACATCGTCGGCGTGGTCGAGGTCGAGAATCTCAACGCCTTGCAGGCCCTCGCGGACCGCATCAGCGACGACGCGATCGCTGCCTCTCAACCCGATCCGCTGTATGACGCCTATCTCGTCGAAGGCAACGACGTGGGCGGCATCGACGTCGGCTTCCTGGTGAAGACGGCCGTGGTGGAAGGTTCCACGCCGCGGGTCACCGTCAACGCGGTGGTCCAGGAGAATGCCGGAGAGCTGTTTGTCAACCCCGACAGCTCGACCAGCCTGCTCAACGACCGCCCGTCCCTGCGGCTTGACGCGGTCGTCAACCACGCCAACGGCGCCACCTTCCCGGTGACAGTGATCGTCAACCACCTGCGCTCGTTGAACGACGTCAACAGCATCGCGCCCGGCTCGAGCGGCTGGGCCACGGACGGCGATCGCGTGCGAGCCAAGCGTCAGAAGCAGGCCGAGTCCCTGGCCAACCTGGTGCAGGCGCGGCAGGTAGCCGATCCCGGCGAGCACATCATCCTGGTCGGCGACTTCAACGCCTACGAGTTCAACGACGGCCTGGCCGATCTGATGGAAACCATCACCGGCACTCCGCCCCCGGACAACGAGACGGCCGTCCCGGGCGACGGGGTGGACCTCGTCACGCCGGACCTCGACAACCTCTTCGACACTCCGCCGCCCCCCGAGCGGTACTCGTACATCTTCGACGGCCAGACGCAGAACATCGACCACGTGGTGGTGAACGGGGCGCTGACCGCGGCCACCACCGCGCGCCGGATCGAGCACCCGCGGATCAACGCGGACTTCCAGGCCGTTGACCGCAACGACCCGAACACGCCCCGGCGCCTGTCGGATCACGACCCGGTCGTCGGATTCTTCGAGGTGCCCGCCTTCACCGTGGGCGACTACTTTACCGTCGCGCCGTGCCGGGCCGTGGACACGCGCGTGGGCAGTCCCCTCCAGGACGGAGTGCCGCAGACGTTTGGGGTGAAGGGCACATGCGGCATCCCCGCGACCGCGACGACCGTAGTGTTCAATGTCACGGCGGTGACGCCCACCGGCGCCGGCGAGCTGTCGATCTGGGCCAGCGATGCCACACCGCCCGCGTTCTCTACGCTGCCTTTCCCCGCCGGCCTCACGCGGGCGCTGTTCGCAATCGTCTCGCTGTCAAACGACGTTGACGGTGAGGTGACGGTGCAGTCCTCGGTCGCCGGCAACGGAACGGTGCACGTCTTGCTGGATGTGATGGGGTACTTCGAGTAGGGGTTCCGAAGCAAAGGACCAAGAGGACATAAAGGACCTCAAGGACAGCAAGGACCAGAAGGGCTGGTCCCTGTGGTCCTTGAGGTCCTTGCTGTCCTTGGCAACGAGGAAGTGGCTTAAGGCTCGAGTTCCCGCACCGCCCTCACGAGTGCCGCGGTGATGCCCGGCTCGCTCCCCGAATGGCCGGCGGCCTCGACGATCCAGATCTTGGACTTGGGGAGCGCCTTGTGGAGGAGGTAGGCCGTGCGCGGCGGACAGATCACGTCGTACCTCCCATTCACGATGATCGTGGGGATGTCCTTGAGCTTGCCTGCGTCCCGCAGGAGCTGCCCCTCCTCCAGGTAGCAGTCGTTCGCCATGTAGGAGTTTTCGATGCGCGAAAAGGCGGTGGGGTCCCAGCCGTCCGTGAAGGCTTTTTCTACCTCCTCGTCGGAGCGGCGGAGGAAGGCGACCTTGGTCTCGTAGGCGGCCCAGGCCTTGGCGACCCGCTTGCGGAGGGCTTCGTCCGGGCACTCGAGGGCGGCAAGGATACGCTGCGGCGGGGTTTTCCCCGGCAGCTCCGGAACCTGCGACCAGAGGCGCTCGGAGACCTCCGGGAAGTATTCGGCGACTCCATGAGTGTAGAAGCGCTCCATCTCCTCCCGGGTGCCGAGGTAGACCCCGCGGAGGATCAGGCCGGAGACGCGCTCGGGGTACTTCTCGGCATAGGCGAGGGCGAGGGTTGAGCCCCAGGAGCCGCCGAGAAGGATCATCCTCTCGACGCCTATGTGCTTGCGGAGCTTCTCGATGTCCTCGACCAGTTCCCACGTGGTGTTCTGCCGGATCTCGGCGAAGGGACGGCTGCGGCCGGCGCCGCGCTGATCGTGGAGCACGATGCGGAACTTCTTCGGGTCGTAGAAGCGGCGCTGACCGGGTGAGGTGCTGCCGCCGGGGCCGCCGTGCAGGAAAAAGACCGGCTTGCCCTGCGGATTGCCCGACTGCTCGTAGTAGATCTCGTGGAGGTCGCTGACCTTGAGGTATCCGGAGTCGTAGGGCTGGATTTCCGGGAAGAGCTCGTCCTGCGCCTGGATGGAGCCGCAGGCGAGGAGTCCAAGCAGGATGGCAGTGATCGCGA
This sequence comes from Thermoanaerobaculia bacterium, assembly GCA_036277235.1. Classification (GTDB taxonomy): domain Bacteria; phylum Acidobacteriota; class Thermoanaerobaculia; order Multivoradales; family UBA5704; genus DATMER01. Next base: position 8,813 of record DASUNJ010000422.1, read on the forward strand.
GGGGGTGGCGACGGACGCTCATCAGGGTTCCCTCCTGGAATGGCGGGAAACGATAGCATGGGGGCGGAATGGCTGATCGGCCCTCACCCAACGTCTACATCGTCGCGGGACCGAACGGGAGGCCATGAATTGAGCGAGCACGACCGGATAGAGCTACCACCCCTTGTCGCCAAGGCGGAGCGCGCCATGAAGGAAGCGGTGGCTGCTGCAATTGCCGAGCACTGGCGCGCTGGACGGCCGGTCTACGTGTGGAGAGACCAGCGCGTGGTCGCCCTCTACCCGGATGGGACTCAAGTGCCGCAGGAAGAGACGCAGCCCAAGTAGCAGCCGATACCGAATCCTTCTCCCGCCTTCACTCTCCCTCTCCCGAAGCTTCCGGACAGAATCCACGCCGCGAAACCCGGCCGCGACGCCGCGACAAACGAGCAATTCGCGGTTCCCCTTTCTTGCGAGAGAGGAGGGGGACAGCAATTCGCGGCGTCGAGAGGATTTTTCGCGGCTCCTGATAGAAGTCATGATGCGCGGAGCGTGTTAGTCGCGGCTTTCTTGTTCGTTGTCGCGGCGAAATGTTCTCAATAGCCGGCAGCGGAGGAGGCTTTCGCGGCATCGAGAAGGCTTGTTGCGGCATGGTGATGGTTAGATGCCGCGAATTTCGGGCTTGGCGCCGCTAATTTCCAGAGGGGAATGGTTCCCCTCCAGATTGTCGCGGCCCCCATCTGGGTAGTCGCGGCGTTTTCCTAGGGTTTCGCGGCGGCGGCGGCGAGGGGCAACGAGGCTGCGGCTATTGCCTCATCATGGCCTTCGTGCTTCCTCGATGCCTTCTGGTGAGCTCACAACCGGAGAAGAATTCTAAGTCGATCTTCGATCTCGGCCATCGTCCGCCCTGTCACGGACCCGAAGCGCTTGACAAGCCGTTCCTTCGACAGGGAACGGACCGCCTCGCAGAGGACGGCACTCTCGACGCTCAAGCCTCCCTCGGGAGGCGTGAGCCGGACGTGAGATGGAATGGGTCGAAGCCGGGAGGTGATCGGCAAGGCGATGACCAGGCCCGCCGGGCCTCGATTGAAAAGGTCTTCCGAAATGATGAGCACGGGTCGGGTCCCAGCCTGCTCATGACCTCGGACCGGATCGAGCCCGGCAAGCCACACTTCACCGCGACCCGGTAAGATCATGTGCTCTTCTTGCCGGCCGGAAAACCCTCCACCGTCCAGCTTTCTCCTTCAGGCAACCCATCCATGAGTGTCGCATCCCAAGCTGACCTTTCTTCCTCGAGCTCCTTCCAGGCTTCCGGATCCTCTCTCAATGCCAGATAGGCGGCGTTGACATCCTCCAGGAAGCGCCTGCGCCGGTACTCTTCGACGGCCTTCTCCAGAACCGCCTGCATGGAGTCGTGCTCGGTCCGAGCCATTTCGCGGAGGGTCTGGTGCGCCTGTTCGCTGATCCTTACCATGGCGTGTCCCATTGTGGACCTCCTGCTGTCGACAAGAAAGTATACAACGGGGTTTACATTTTCTCATCTCCGCCCGCCCGCCATCCGCTCCGCCTCGGGCAGCCGCCTCAGGCGGAGCATGCTCACGATGCCGAAGACGGGACCCAGGGCGAGAATCAGGAAGGCGCCTTCCCAGCCGATCCGATCCACGAGGGGCGGGATCATCCGGATCGTGAACAGGGTCAGGAGGAAGCCGAGGCTGGTCTGGAGAGTGAGAGCCGTGCCCATGTAGCGCGGATCGGCGAGCTCGGTGATCGCGGCGCTGAACTGGGCGCTGTCCGCCACCACCGCGAAACCCCAGACCAGGCAGAGGAGGGTCAGCGGCAGGGGATGGTTGAAGAGGAGCCCGGCGCCGAGCGCGCAGGCTCCGGAGGCCGCCAGGCTCCAGACCGTGATCAGCGTGCGCCCAAGCCGGTCGGCGAGGACACCGGCGAGCAAGCTGCCAGCAGCCCCGGCCGCCAGTACCCCGAAGCCGGCCAGCCGGGCGGACTCCGGCTTCCAGCCCGCGCGCTCGTAGCTCGCCAGCAGGAACAGCGGCACCCAGGCCCACATGGCGTAGAGCTCCCACATGTGACCGAGATAGCCGAAGTTGGCCAGCCGGGTCGGCCGGTTCGCGAAGGCACGCCCGGCGTAGCGCCAGTCGAAGGGCGGCGCCTTGGCCAGGAATGGACCGGGCCGGGTCGCCACGGCCGCGATCCATCCCGCGGCAAGAGAGAGAGCGGAGGTGGTCAGCAATACGCTCCGCCAGGGCGGCATGCCCCGGCTGCCGAGCGCGTTGAGCAGGTGGGGCATCCCCGATCCCAAGGTGATGGCGCCCACGAGCAGCCCGATCCCGAGGCCCCGGTCTTCCTTGCACCAGGAGGCCACCAGCTTCATCCCCGGAGGGTAGACGCCCGCCAGGGCAACTCCCGTCAGGAAGCGGAGGGCGAGGACGACGCCCGGTCCCGCATCCAGAAGAGCAATGGCGGAGTTGGCGGCGGCGGCCAGCACGGCGCTGCCGGCGATCAGGCGCTGGGGGGGCAGGCGGTCCGCCAGGTTGAGGACGGCGCTCAGCAGCGCTCCGGCCACGAAACCGACCTGAACGCTCATGGTCAGCCAAGATTGCTGGGCGCCGGTGAGGCCCCACTCAGACGTGAGCTGCGGCACGACTGCAGAGGCCGAGAACCAGACCGACATGGCCAGGAGCTCCGCCAGGGCCAGGAGGCCGACCGTCCGCCATTTGCCGCGCCCTATGGGGTCGATCCCGGAATCGGTCATGGAGTGTCTAACCGGATCGAGAGCGTCTCCCCGATCCGGGGGGGGCGGATGCGGCGCGTGCGGACGCCGTCGAACGCCAGGAGGTGGACCCGCTCGTCGTCCAGGTTGCGCGGGAAGCGGACGAGCAGCCCCGTGGGGACGCCGTTGCGCGCCTGGTCCACGACCAGCGTGAAGCCCTCGCGGGCGAAGTCCTCTCCCGTCCTGATGGCCGGGTCGCGCCGCACCAGCGCGGCGAGGCCCTGCGCGAAGTAGCCGGAGAGGAACCCCTCCGGAGCGCGCAGGCGCACGGTTTCGGCATCGAGCCGGGTCATGTCGAAGTCCACGCTCTCGAAGGAGACGGGGAAGTAGTTGCCGACCCAGCGGCCGGTGAAGCGGTAGTCCTCGTAGGGAAGGAAGAGGCCGGCCCAGGAGCCCAGGGTGTTGATCAGGTAGACCTCGGACACTTCGCGGTCCTCCGGCCATTCGATCGTGCGCCAGAGCGCCAGGCGGTGCTCCGGGCTGGAGGCGCGGACGAAATCCCGCAGCAGGTAGTTCCCGAGCAGCGGAGCGCCGATGCCGTGCATCAGCAGCAGCACCCCCAGGGCGCCGCGCTTTGCCGTGCTCCGGGGCCCGGGAGATGCGTTCCGCAGCCGGCGCAACGTATCCGTGACGCCGAGCGCCAGCATGAGGGACACCGCGGCCGACGGCAGCATCAGCTTGTAGCTGAACGGCGGCACGATGCAGAGGAACAGCATCGACCCGCAGGCTGCCGCCGCGGCGAAGCGCATCTCCGGGCGCCAGCGCAGGGAGGGGAGGAGGACCGCGCTCACGATGAAGAGCAGGATCAGCCCGAGGGCCAGGACGGCGGGCGAGTTGGCCTGGAAGATCTCCCCGGGGAGCACGGTCAGCGCGCCGATCAGGTAGCCGGGGAGGCGCTGCGTGAGGGCTACCCGCAGGAAGTCGAGCGGCCGGTCGATGGGGTTCAGATACCAGGACGAGCTGTACGCCCCGTAGCCCGCCGAGACGTAGAAGACGAGGTACCCGGCGGCGAGCGCGAAGAGCGGGGAGGCGCAGGCGATCCGCAGGCGGGGCGGATCGTGCGCGAGGAAGACCTCGTAAGCCGCGATCCACACCAGGGTGAGCAGGGCCATCTCTCCCGAGGCCAGCCCCAGCGCCAGGGCGATCACGGAGAGTACGAGGTTGCTCAGCCCTCCGCGATGACGGAAGCGGTCGTAGAGCAGGATGCAGACCAGCGAAAAGAGGGCGTCGAGGAGCCCGTGCCGCCCGCTGATCCAGACCACGTTGGTCTGATGGGTGTCGCTGAGGACGAAGAACAGCCCTGCCAGGAGCAGGGCCGGGCGGGCGCCCGGAGCCGGCAGCAGCCGCCGGTGAAGCTCCAGGGCGGCCGCGGCGAGCAGCAGCCAGAGCGCCAGGTTGGTCACGTGAAAGCCGAAGGGGTTTGACCCCCCGAGGCGATGGTTGGCCACCAGGGTCCAGGCGGTCAGGGGCCGGAACCAGCGGACGGAGAGGTCGAGATCGGCGAACCAGGTGAGCAGGTACGGAGCGCCGATCCGCAGATAGCTCCGGTCGGGCAGGCCCGTGTTCCAGGACCAGAGGTCGAGGCAGAGCTCGAGCGTGCTCGCGCCGTCCTGCCCGCGGGCGTGGGCATCCAGGAGAGCCTGGTGCCAGAGGTCGTCGAAGTAGAAGCCGCCGGAGAGACTGGGGAGGAGGAGCAGGAGCCCGAGGCTCAGGCACACCGCCACCCGATGGCGGAGCACGGCGTCGTAGAGTCTGCGCAGGAAGTTCGCCATCGCCCGGGAACGGTCCCTGTACGAACTATATCTCGACTCTTCCTTGACCCCCTCGTGACAGGGGGATAACATTCATTCGCGCTTCTCTCCTTCTTTGACGTACCTCTTCAAGGAGGTCCTTAGATGTCCAAGCTGTGGCGGTCCTGCATAGTCGGCATTACCCTGCTCCTCGCTTCATCCTCCCTCTCCGCTCAGTCCCAGGCCACCACCGGCGTGATCGAAGGGACCGTCATGGATGAAGACGGCGGCGTTCTGCCGGGAGCGACGGTCGCGCTGCGCAACATCGCGACCAACTATGAGCAGGTGGTGACCACGGGCGCCGAGGGCCGCTTCCGCGGAGTCCTGCTGCCGCTCGGCCCCTACCGGATCACGGCGAGCCTCGACGGGTTCTCCACCCTGATCCGCGAAGGGATCGACCTCGCCGTCGGCCAGACGATCAACCTGCCCCTGGAGCTGAAGCGGGGGGTCGCGGAGGAGATCACGGTCACCGGCGAGGCGCCGGTGATCGAGACCAGCCGCACCGAGGGGGCGGTCCGCATCGACACCCAGGCCATCGAGAACCTGCCCAACAACGGCCGCAACTTCCTCGACTACACCAAGCTCACGCCAGGCGTCACCATCGTCCAGGGACCCGACGGCGAAGAGCTGTCGATCAACGGCCAGAAGGGCATCGCCAACAACATCTCGGTGGACGGCGCCGACTTCAACAACCCCTTCTTCGGCGAGCAGCGCGGCGGCCAGCGGCCCCCCTTCACCTTCAACCTAGAGGCGGTGCAGGAGGTGGTGGTGGTCGCCGACGGCGCCCCGGCCGAGTTCGGCCGCTCCGCGGGCGGCTTCGTCAACGTCATCACCAAGTCCGGGACCAACGAGATCAAGGGCAGCGGCCACCTCTTCTACATCGACGACAGCCTGTCGCAGACACCGAAGAACCCCGACGGCAGCAGCGCCGAGGAAGGCGACTTCGACCGCGCGCAGGGTGGCTTCACCCTCGGCGGCCCGCTGGTCGAGAACAAGGTCTTCTACTTCATCGCCGCCGACGCGCAGCGCGCCACCCGCACCAAGCAGACCAATCCCAACCGCATGGACCCGCGGCTGGTGAGCTTCCTTGCCTCCATCGGCCTGCCCAACGAGAACGGGCCCATTGAGCGCACTGACGACGCCGAGGTGGCGCTGGCGAAGATCGACTGGCAGGCCTCCGCCGACAATCTCGTCACCTTCCGTTACAGCTACACCAACTCCGAACAGGTCAACGGCACCTTCGACGTCGATCAGTGGGGCCGTTCGGCCAACGGCATCGAGCAGGACTACTCCCACGCCGGCACCGTCACCGTGATCTCCACGCTGTCGAGCAACCTGCTCAACGAGGTGCGCGCCCAGTACGCCAAGGAGTGGCGGCCGCGACCCTACGAGGGACCGAACATTCCCGGCCAGAACCGGCCCTTCCCGGACACCGCCATCCTCTTCAACGACGACTTCACTCCCAACGGCGCCCGCTGGGGCATGCCGTTCTTCCTCCCCGTCGAGTACGACGACGACCGCAAGCAGCTGACCGAGAACCTTTCCTACCTGCGCAGCAACCACTCCTTCAAGGCCGGGGTCGAGTACAACGAGGTCGCCTCGTCGCAAACCTTCGTTGGCTTCGCCAACGGCCGCTTCGTGTTCTTGACCACCAGCGACTTCATCAACTACGTCAACAGCAACGGCGCCAACGGCACTGTCCTGCTCTACTTGCAGCAGGCGGGCGTCGGCGACACCTCGGCCGAGGAGGCCGGGACGCAGACCATCCGCCAGCGCGAGCCGGCCGTCTACGTGCAAGACTCCTGGAAGCCGCGTTCCAACCTGACCATCGACTACGGCCTGCGCTGGGAGGCACTCGACAATCCCGACGTCCGCACGCCGCCGAGCGAGGTCTTCTTCGCTCCCTTCATCGGGCAGACCCGCAACGGCCAGGAATTCCCCTCCGACGGCGAGATCCCCGACGACTACGAGATGTGGCAGCCGCGCCTGGGGATCTCGTGGGCGCCCGGCGAAGCCGGCAAGTCCGTCGTCCGCGCCACGGCGGGCATCTACAACGCCCGTCTCCCCGCCCTCAACCTCGCCTCCACGCGGTCGACCAACGGCAGCCTCGGCCAGACCCTGTTCCGCAGCAGCGCCCTGATCCCCGTCCTGGGTCCGCCGCCGTCCTATACGCAGCTCCTCCAGGGTGGCGCCGTGTTCTTCCCCGACGTCTTCGTCTACGACAAGGACTGGCAGACCCCGCGGACCATTGCGACCAGCCTCTCTTACGAGCGCGAGGTGCTGCCGGACGTGGCCTTGCTCGTCAAGCTCAACTACGCGAAGACCGACCACATCACCCGTTTCACCAACCGCAATGATGCCCTCCTCGGCAGCCCTTGGAGCAGCGGCTTGCCGCCGGGCGGCATCAACGGCCTCACCACGCTCACCACGGTCGAGTCGACGGCGAAAAGCCGCTATCGCGCCATCACAGTTGGCGCCGACAAGCGGCTGACCGGCAACTACGCCTACCAGCTCTATTACACGTACTCGAAGGACAAGTCGGACGACGACAACGAGCGGGACCCGTTCACCTTCCGTTATGCCGACGTCACCCAGCTCGACCGCGAGTTCAGCTACTCCGACCGGGACCAGCGGCACCGCTTGAATGCCTGGGCGTTCTTCCGGCTGCCCGCCGACTTCGACCTCAACCTGCGCTACGCCTACCGCTCGGCGCAGCCGAAGTCGATCACCGCCACCGGTGCCGACGCCGCCACGCCGCAAGCGCGCTGCTCGGCGCAGACCGCAAGCGGCGCCTGCGCGCCCGGTTCGTTCGTGACGCGCCGCAACCTGGGACGAAAGGACAACGAGTTCAACTCGCTCGACCTCAGGCTGTCGCGGGCCTTCTCCCTCGGCGATATGACGCTGGAGCCGGTCTTCGAGGTCTTCAACGTCTTCGACGAGGAGAACTTCCTGCGCCCGCAGGTCACCGAGCTCGCCTTCAACTTCGACGGCACGGTGCGCAGCGGCGCCGGCGACCCGCGGCAGATACAGTTGGGGTTGCGGGTGCTTTTCTAGAGAAAGAGAGGTTCAAGTGAAGAAGAAGGGCCTGACGAAGAAGGTGAAGAAGCTGAAGCTGAGCAGCGAGACGCTGCGCAACCTGACGAAGCCGGATCTCCAGGCCGTGGTCGGGGGAGCAACGATCATCTGTTCTGAGCGTTGTACGACTCCTAGCTGTCACTGCTGAACGCAGGCAGTCGCGGCGTCTCTCGGGAACGGGAGGCGCCGCGGGTTACCTGAACACCCGGAACCACCGCTCGAAGAGCTTCTTCACTCTCGGGAAGGTTTCCGGGGCCGTACCTTTGCCGTCGTCTTCCGCATTGGGATGAGGGTGATCAGCGAGCGGAGCGTGTTGTTGACGGCTTCCGAATCCGGGAAATACTCACGCACGTCCGGCTCCAGGATGATCGCCCCTTCCGGCTGTACGTCTTTCACGACAGTCGTCCCATCCGCCTTATGAATGGTGACGGTATACCCCGCCTGCATCGACTTGTAGTGCTTCCCCCGGACTCCCCCGGTGAAGTCGTACTCGTCTCTCATGGCGTCGTCCGCCTGCCTAGCTTCGGGCTCTTTCATACTGTCTTTGTTCCGCAGGAGCCGCCTTACGGCAACTGATGATCCTGATATTCCCTGCCCGTTCAGTGTACACCACGACGAGAACGCCGCTCCTCGCTGACAAGCCTACGTCGACGTACCGATGCTCGTCGTTGGAGTGGTCGGGGTCGAATCTGGTGATGGAGAAAGGGTCGAGGAAGACGTCGATTGCCTCCTCGAAGCTGATGGCATGTTTCCTGAGATTCTCGTCGGCCTTGACTTCATCCCATTCGAACCTCGATCTCACCTGAACACCCGGAACCACCGTTCGAACAGCTTCTTCACTCCCGGCGTCAGCTTGGTGCGGCGCCATTGGTCGGCGGCCTTCTTGATGACTTCGCCCTGGGTGGGGTAGGGGTGGATCACGCTGGCTATCTTGCCCAGGCCGATGCCATGGGTGATGGCCAGGCAGAGCTCGCCGATCATGTCTCCGGCGTGGTCGGCCACGAGGGTGGCGCCGAGAATGCGGTCCTTGCCCCTCTCCAGATGAACGCGCAGGAAGCCCTCGTCGGCGCCGTCCAGGATGGCGCGGTCTACTGATGAGAGGGGGACGGTCAGGGTGTCCACGGCTATCCCCCGCTCCTTGGCATCCTTCTCATAGAGGCCCACGTGGGCGATCTCGGGGGTGGTGTAGGTACACCAGGGAATCGTCAGGGCGCTCGCCTTGGAGCGTCCGAAGAAGAGGGCGTTCTGGATCACGATCCTCGCCTGGGCGTCGGCGATGTGGGTGAACTGGTAGCGGGTGGCCACGTCTCCGCAGGCGAAGACGTTCTTGTTGCTGGTGCGGAGGTTGTCATCTACCTCTACGCCCCGGTTCGTGTACTTGACTCCGGCGGCCTCGAGCCCCAGCCCCTCGATGTTCGGGGCGCGGCCGGCGGCGACCAGGATCTTGTCGGCCGCGATCTCCCGGTGGCCCTCGATGACCACCACGCCCGGCCGTGCCTCCAGGATCTTCGTGTGGAACTCGAACCGGACGCCGTCCCTCTGCATGGCCTGCTGGACCACCTCGGCGGCATCGGCATCTTCCCGGATCAGGACGTGGCCGTCCTTGTCGAGCAGGGTGACCTGGCTGCCGAAGCGGGCGAAGGTCTGGGCCAGCTCGCAGCCGATCGGGCCGCCGCCGATGACCACCAGACGGGCAGGCAGCTCGGTCAGGTTGAAGATCGTCTCGTTCGTGAGATAGCCGGCCTCGGCAAGGCCCGGGATCGGAGGCACGGCGGCACGGGCGCCGGTCGCGATCACGGCGCGGCGGAAGCGGAGACGCTTGCCCCCCACCTCGACCGTATCCGGCCCGACAAACTTGCCATCCCCCAGGAAGACGTCAATCCCCAGGCTGCGGAAGCGCGCCGCGCTGTCGTGGACGCTGATTCCGGCGCGCAGGCGGCGCATCCGCTCCATGGCCGCTCCGAAATCCCCCTTGCTTTGGGGATCGACGGCGGGTCCTCCGAAGCGCTCGGCCGCGTGGCGAGCTTCCTGCCAGGCGCGGGAGGCCCTGATGACTCCCTTGGACGGCACGCAGCCGACGTTCAGGCAGTCTCCGCCCATCAGGTGGCGCTCGATGATGGCCACCCGGGCACCGAGGCCCGCGGCCCCGGCCGCAGAAACCAGTCCGGCCGTGCCTGCTCCGATCACGACCATGTGGTAGCGCTCCGCGGGCTCGGGGTTGACCCAGTCCTCCGGGTGGACGTTCGCGATCAGGCGCAGGTTGTGCTCGTCCCGCGGCTCGATCATTCGATCTCCTGGCGCAGCGCCCGGCCGGCCAGCCGGGTCACGAAGGTGGTGACCACGATCGTGGCGATGAGGCCCAGGCCGAGCGCGATCCAGTCCCCGGTCCCCTTCTCGGTCCTTCCACCAAGGGCGGATGCGAGGCTTTCCGCCGCCGCCCCATAGTAGACATAGAGCAGCGTACCCGGGAGCATGGCCGCCGATGCCGCGAAGTAGTGGAGGAAGCGGACCTTGGTCAGTCCCAGGGAGTAGTTGAGGAGGTTGAACGGGAAGACCGGGGAGAGCCGGAGCAACGCCACGATCTTGAACCCCTCGCGGCCGACCGCGCGGTCGATGGCCGCGAAGCGCGGGTTGCCAGCGATCCGGCGCTCGATGGCGCCGCGGGCGAGGTAGCGCGCGATCAGGAAGGCCGCCGAAGCGCCGAGCGTGGCGCCGATGAGCGTGTAGAGGGTTCCTTCGAGCACTCCGAAGAGGGCGCCGGCCGTCAGAGTGAGCACCGATCCCGGGATGAAGGCGACGGTCGCGACGGCGTAGCCCAGGATGAAGACCACGGGTCCCCAGACTCCCAGCCCTTCGACCCAGACGGCGAACTGCGGCACGTAAGCGGCGGCCTGGCGGCCCCCCAGGATGAGGAGGGCCACGACAACCAGGCCGATCACGGTGTAGAGGACGTGCTTTCCCCTGTTCAAG
>DASUNJ010000423.1:0-5488 GCA_036277235.1 Thermoanaerobaculia bacterium
GCAGGCGCGGGAGATCGGCTGGCGTGACCTTGGGCAAGTCCAGATTCGCGAGCTCCTTGGCAACTTCCAGAGTGCGTTGCGCCGCCTGTTCGACCTCTCCCGTGGGGGCATGGACCCCAACGGCGAGAGCTGATTTCCCTCCTGACACCGGTTTCTTTCGAACCGGTGTCCATTTTTTCGCCCTTGAAGCAACTTACTTCTAGGAGACCCGGAAGAGAGCCCTCATGCCAGAACCCCGTCACCCCGACCGCGACACGCTGGAGAGGTTCTCCCGCGGCGCGCTTTCCGCGGAGCAGGCCCAGTGGATCGAGGACCACCTGCGCTCGGGCTGCCCCGTGTGCCAGCGCAAGGTGGACGACCTGCTCTGGCAGCTTCAGACCGCGGCTCCGCCGGCCAGGGCCCTGGCCGAGGAGGAGCAGGTCTGGAGCCGCCTCCTCGTCAAGCTGGAGCACCGCATGGAGCTGATCGCCCGGGAGCGCGCCGTCGCTCCCGGGCTCGTGGATGAGCTCCTGACCCGCCCTCCCGGCGAGCGGGAGGCCCTGCTCCAGTCCGGACGCTTCCAGACGATCGCCGTCTGCGAGCTGCTGGTCGAGCGCAGCTTCGCCGAAGGGTTCCAGGACCCCGGCCGGGCACGCGAGCTGGCCGAGCTGGCCGTGCAGGTGGCCGACCGGCTGGACGCCCTCGTCTATGGCCGGTCGGTCGTGCAGGACTTCCGGGCGCGCGCCTGGGCCTACCTCGGCAACGCCCGCCGCCTCGGCTCGGACCTCAAGGGCGCAGAGGAGGCCATCTCCCTCGCCGAGTATTTCTCCGAGGAAGGCTCCGCCGATCCGCTCGAAGAGGCGAGGCTCCTCGACCTCAGGGCTTCCCTGCTCGGCGATCAGGGGCGCCTCGAAGAGGCCGCGGGGCTCCTCGACGTGGTCATCGACATCCATGAGGACATCCGGGACACCCACCGGCAGGGGCGCGCCCTGATCTCCAAGGGCCTCTTCCTGGCGTACGCGGGCCAGCCCGAGCAGGGCCTGGACTGGATTTCCCGGGGCCTGGAGCTGATCCGCGGCGAGCAGGAGCCCCGGCTCGTCCTCATGGCGAACCACAACATCGCCTGGTGCCTGACCGACTGCGGCCGGGCGGAGGACGCCCAACGCCACCTCGACGGCATGCGCCACCTCTACGACGGGTTTTCCGATCCCTGGACCCGGCTGCGCCTCGGCTGGCTGGAGGCGCGCATCGCCGTGGGGCTCGGGCGCCGCGAGGAGGCGGAGAGCAAGCTCCGCGAGCTCCGCGACACCTTCGTGGAGCACAGGCTGGGCTACGACGCCTCGATCGTCACCCTCGACCTGGCGGCCCTCTACCTGGAGCAGGGAAGGACCGCGGAGGTCCGCCGCCTCGCCGAGGAGGCGCTGCCCGTGCTGCTCGCCCAGGACATCCACCGCGAAGCCATGGCCGCCCTGATCGCCTTTCACCAAGCAACCGAGATCGAGCGCGCCACCCCCGGGATGGTCCAACAGGTCGCCGCCTACCTCCACCGCGCCCGCAAGAATCCCGAGCTGCGGTTCGAGGGTTGGGAGCCGGCAGGCGGGTAGAATTTACGTGGGCCGGGTAAAAAAAGGACAACAAGGACCCCAAGGACATCAAGGACCCCGCCCTCCCGGGATGGGCTCTTCGTCCTTGCTGTCCTTGAGGTCCTTGTTGTCCTTGCTGTCCTTTCCGCTATACTTACGCCCCGCATGCCCGCCCTCCCGCTCATCCCTGCCGCCACGGCCCGCCGGCTGCTGCTGGGCGCGCAGGGGCTCCTCGACGATCCCCGGGGCCGGGTCACGGCCGACCGGGTCTACGACCTCGTCGAGCGGATGGGGTTCGTGCAGATCGACTCCATCAACGTCATCGAGCGCGCGCACCACCTGACCCTGGCCGCCCGTCTCCAGGGCTACCGGCCGAAGATGCTGGACCACCTGCTGGAGCGCGACCGGCGCCTCTTCGAGCACTGGACCCACGACGCCTCGGCCATCCCCACCCGCTGGTACCCGCACTGGCGCTACCACTTCGAGCGCTATCGCCGGAGAGCGCTGGAGCACCCCTGGTGGCAGGAGCGGGTCGGCCCGGACCCGCAGCGGTTCATCGCCGAGGTCCGCGAGCGGCTCGCCCGCGAGGGGCCGCTCATGACCCGCGACTTCGAGGACACCCGCGACGGCTCCGTCGACCGCACCTGGTGGGGCTGGAAGCCGGAGAAGGCCGCCCTGGAGTTCCTCTGGCGCAGCGGCGAGGCGGCCATCGCCGGCCGGGTCAACTTCCACAAGATCTACGACTTGGCCGAGCGCGTGCTCCCCGAAGCCCACGCCGCGCCGCAACCCCATCCCGAAGAGCACCTCGACTGGGCCTGCCGCACCGCCCTCGACCGCCTGGGCGCCGCCAGCCCGGACGAGATCGCCGGCTTCTGGCGCTCGGTTCCCCTGGAAGACGTGAAAGCCTGGTGCGGACGGGCGCAAGGCATCGTGGCCGTCCGGGTGGAGGCGGTCGACGGCTCGGCGCGCAACGCCTGGGCCGTGCCCGACTGGGAAGAGCGGGCCGCCGCCCTCCCCCCGGCTCCGGCGCGCATCCGGCTGCTCAGCCCCTTCGATCCGATCCTGCGCGACCGCCGGCGGACCCTGCGCCTCTTCGGCTTCGACTACCGCTTCGAAGCCTTCGTGCCGGCGCCCCAGCGGCGCTACGGCTACTACGTCCTGCCGATCCTGGAAGGCGAGCGCCTGGTCGGACGGCTCGACCCCAAGCTCCACCGCGATCAGGGATTGCTGGAAGTCCGGCAGGTCTGGTGGGAGCCCGGCGTGCGCGAGAGCCAGGCGAGACGGAAGAAGCTGGAAACCGCGCTGGAGCGGTTGGCGCGGTTCGTAGGCGCCGAGAGAATCTCGATGTAACCCCGCCACTGTAGAGACGCCCCGTGGGGCGTCTCCCGCGGCGGCGACATCCTTCCAGAGACCACAGCGGGCCAGCGGTTTATCAGGCGGCCTTTCGGAGGAGACGCCCCACGGGGCGTCTCTACAGTGTTCTCCCGGCTCTCTCCGCCGCCCGCTGCATGAGGAGGTCCTGGCTGGAGCGGGGCTCCTCCCCCTTCCCCGGCCGGCGCTGGACGTAGCTGCCGTCCGGCAGCATCTCCCAGGCCTTCACGTTGTCGTTGAGCTCGAGGTCCAGGATGGCGTCGAGCTCCTCCTGGAGGCGGGGCTCCTCCACCGGCACGATCGCCTCCACCCGGAAATCCAGGTTGCGCGACATCCAGTCGGCCGAGCCGAGGAAGTGCTCGGGCCGGCCACCGTTGGCGAAGCGGAAGATCCTGGCGTGCTCCAGGAAGCGGCCGACGATGCTGATCACCCGGATCGTCTCGCTGTAGCCGGGCAGCCCCGGACGCAGCCGGCAGACGCCGCGCACGATCAGGTCCATCCGCACCCCGGCGGCCGACGCGTCGTAGAGCGCCCCGCACATCTGCTTGTCCTCCAGCGCGTTCACCTTGGCGACGATGTGCCCGCCGCGCCCCGCCTGCTGGTGCTCCACCTCGCGCTGGATCAGCTCCAGGAAACGCTGCCGCATGTTGATCGGCGCCACCAGCAGCTTCTTGAAGCGGGGCTGGTGGACGTAGCCGGTCAGCATGTTGAAGAGCTGCACCACGTCCTCGGCGATCTCCTCGCGGCAGGTGAAGAGCCCCAGGTCCGTGTAGAGCTTCGCCGTCTCCGTGTTGTAGTTGCCGGTGGCGATGTGGGTGTAGCAGCGCAGGCCGTCGCGCTCCTGGCGCACGACCAGCGCGACCTTGGCGTGGGTCTTCAGCCCCACAACACCGTAGGCCACGTGCGCGCCGACGTTCTCCAGCCGCTCGGCCCACTCGATGTTCGCCGCCTCGTCGAAGCGCGCCTTGATCTCCACCGTGACCGCCACCTGCTTGCGGTCCTCGGCGGCGCGGATCAGCGCCCGCATGTTCGGCGAGTCGGCCGACGTGCGGTAGAGCGTCTGCTTGACCGCCAACACCGCCGGATCGGTCGCGGCGGCCTCGATGAACCGCTGCACGCTCGTCGCGAACGAGTCGTAGGGATGGTGGACCAGGATGTCTCCGCCGCAGAGGGCGGAGAAGACGTCCACGTCCTCTCCCGGCTCGGCCGGGTGCAGCCGCGGGTGCGTCACCGGCGCCCAGGTACGGTAGCGCAGCGAGGGCAGCGGCGCCGTCTGGGCGAGCTGCATCAGGTCGCGCAGGGCGAGGAGCCGGTCGACCTCGAAGATCTCCTGCTCCTGGATCTCGAGCTGCTCGGCCAGCAGCTCCCGCATCCAGCCGGGCATGCCGGACGCGACTTCCAGCCGCACGACGGTCGCGAAGCGGCGCTCCCGCAGCTCCTCCTGGATGGCCTCGAGCAGATCATCCGCCTCCTCCTCGTTGCGCTGCACGTCGGCGTTGCGGGTCACCCGGAAGGGGTAGGACTCCACCACCTCCATGCCCTGGAAGAGCCGGTCCAGGTTGTGGGCGATGACGTCCTCCAGCGGCACATAGCGCAGCGTGTTCGGCACCTGCAGCCAGCGCGGCAGGATGTAGGGCACCTTGATGCGCGCAAAGCGCGGCTCCGCCTCGCCCGGCTCCTTCACCGACACCGCCAGCGAGAGGCTCAGGTTCGAGATGAACGGAAAAGGATGGGCCGGGTCCACGGCCAGCGGGGTCAGGATCGGGAAGAGCTTCCTGCGGAACTCATCCGAAAGGTGGCGGCGCTCGCTGGGCCGCAGCTCGTCCCACGACAGGATCTCCAGCCCGTGCTGGCGGAGCGCCGGCAGCAGCTCCTCGTTGAACAGCCACCGCTGGCGGGCGAGCAGCGGCCGGACCGTGGCATGGATCTCGGCGAGCTGCTGGCGCGGCGTGCGGCTGTCCGGCGGCAGCTCGCGGATGTTGCTGGCGAGCTGCTGCTTGAGCCCGCCCACGCGCTTCATGAAGAACTCGTCGAGGTTGTTGTCGAAGATCGCGAGGAACTTCAGCCGCTCCAGGAGAGGATTGGACGCGTCCTCGGCCTCGTGCAGCACCCGCAGGTTGAACTCCAGCCAGGAGAGCTCGCGGTTCAGGAAGAGCGATGCCGGATCGAGCGGCTCGGCAGGCGATTTGAAGGGAGTAATGGTCTTGAGCTCGGACACGGCGGACTCCAAAGAACCCAAGTCTCGCATACCCCGCCCCGCCGGTTCCATGACACTCGTGTGACAAGTGTGGCTAAACCTCGTGCATCATGATCCCGTCCGGTGAAGAAGGGTCCGCGACAAGCCGCACCACCTGCCAGATGCGCGAGATCGGCAGCGCGCTGGTGTCTTCGCCGAAGTCGCGCCACACCGCGAACCACCGGCCCCACGCATAGAAGACGGCCAGATTTCCGGAATCGGGATACGGGATCAGGCCGGGCTCGCCGGAATCGGGAGTGAGCACGATGCGGGCGACCGCGTCGTACAGCACGCGCCGCAGCCCTTCCGAATAAGGAGC
>DASUNJ010000424.1:0-4489 GCA_036277235.1 Thermoanaerobaculia bacterium
GGCGGCTCGTAGATGCGCGTGGCATAGCCCCAGAAGGCGTCGACCACCGTCTCCTCGGGAGCCTGGTAGCCGAGCTCGGTCAGCCACTGCGGTGCTTCCGAGGGGCGGCCGCTGGTATCCACGACCAGGTCGGCGCGCAACACGGTCTCCGGCGCGTCGGCGTCCTCGTCCGCCCGGTTGCGCGGCCGGATTCGCACGCCGGTCACGCGCTGCCGGTCTTCGTCTGCGACGAGCCCGCAGATCTCATGCCCTTCCAGGATCGAGATCCTGGGGTTGTCCAGCAGGTGCTTGCGGATCGTCGACTCGAGCAGCGGCCGGGTGAAGGTCAGGAACTCAAGGCCCATCTCGTTGCGCGGCGCCATGCCGTAGGGATAGAGGTACTGGACGTCCTTTCCCTGGTCCGCCACGCAGCAGCCGGCTTCCAGAAGGTCGGGCTTCACCCCGGGGAAGAGGTCTTCGATGATCATCAGGCCGCGCTTCAGAAGGAAGTGCAGATGGCGGGCGTGCGGCACGCCGGGGCGGTTCTCGGAGCCGGCGGGCAGATAATCCCGCTCCACGAGCACGACCTCGTCGTAGTGGTCGGTCAGAATCCGGGCGGCCACCATGCCGCCGATGCTTCCGCCGATGACGAGGGCCTGACGGCGGCCTCCTGCCGACTGCTCCTTCCGCTCCTGCAACTCCGTGCTCGACAGCATGGGGTCCTCTCTTTCGGTTCGCGGGAGATCGGCCGCTAAATTCGTACGACTTCTATAAGTCGATAAGTGCACGAAGGGTGCCAAAGCGAGCCCCGCGGACATTTCGTATGATTGGTAGAACGAATCCGGGATATCCTTCCCCTCAGGGGTGATATGCGTCTGACAATTCTTGGCAGCTCCGGGGGCTATTCCGGCCCGAACAACCCGACCAGCGGCTTCCTTCTGGAGGCCGGCGGGGCGCGGCTTTGGATCGATGCCGGCCATGGCACGTTCAGCGCGCTGCAGCGGGTCGCGGACTACACGGGGATCGACGCGGTCCTGGTGAGCCACGTCCACGCGGACCATTGCGTCGACCTCTACGCCCTCAACGTCGCGATGCGTTTTCACGAGCAGGGTGTCCTCCGGAAGCCTCTCTACTGTCCTCTCGAGGTGTGGGAGAAGGTCCCCTTGCTGCTGGGCGATTCGGCCGAGTCTTTCCGGCAGACCTTCGACCTCCATCCGGTCGCGGCGGGCGAGTCGATGGAGGTGGCTGGCGTCAAGGCCAGCTTCCTGCGCACCGACCATCCCAACTACTGTCTCGCGATGCGCCTGGAGACGGACGAGGGCATCCTCACCTACTCCGCCGACACCGGCCCGGGTGCCGACCTCGCCGGCTTCGCACGGGGCAGCGACCTGCTGCTGTGCGAGGCCACCTACCAGGAGGGATTGGTCGGAGCGCCGGTCCACCTGACTGCCCGGCAGGCGGCCGAGACCGCCCTGCGCGCCGGGGTCCGGGACCTGGTCCTGACCCACGTCTGGCCGGCGTTCGATCCCCGGCGCTCGGTCGAGGAGGCGCGAGCTGTCGCCGGCGACATCCACGTAGAGTGGGCTGCGCCGGGAAGCGTCTTCGAGGTGCACCGAGGCTGAGGGGGTTCTGGTCATGGGCTGTATATCCAGGTAGTGGCCGGAAGCTCCGAAGTCTTTCTTCAGTGACTGCCGAAAAGTGTCCTGGCTCTGGTCAAAGTCTGTCAGCCGACCGTCAGGGGTGCGTCAGGGGGCACAACCATGTCTACGTAGACCACGGCGGTTTGGTTGAGCCGTCTCCTTTTTGCAACCTCGGGCCGTTCCCTTCGTACAGGTTTCAAAGACCTCGGCCCCCCGAGGGCCGTACCCATCTGCATTCCTTTGGAGGCTTCATGTCCAATCGTTTGATCTCGTCCTGCGTGGCCGCGTTCCTCGCCCTTGGGCTTGGCGCTGGAGCGGCCTCAGCCCAGACCAAGCTCCTCCGGTTCCCGGACATCCACGGCGACAAGGTGGTGTTCACCTACGCGGGCGACCTGTGGACAGTCGCGGCGTCCGGAGGGGCCGCCACCCGTCTCACCGCGCATCCGGGCCTGGAGCAGTTCGCCAAGTTCTCGCCCGACGGCAAGCACATCGCCTTCATGGGCCAGTACGACGGGGATGAGCAGGTCTACGTGGTGCCGTCGACCGGCGGCGTGCCCAAGCAGCTCACCTGGTATCCCGCCCGCGGCCCGCTGACTCCGCGCTGGGGCTACGACAATCAGGTCCTGGGTTGGACCCGGGACGGCAAGGCCGTGCTCTTCCGCTCCATGAGGGACGGCTGGGATTTCGCGGATACCCGGCTCTACACCGTGCCTCTGGACGGCTCCCTCGGCGAGCCGCTGCCCATGCCGGTCTCGGGTGCGGGCGACTTCTCGCCGGACGGCAAGCGGATCGCCTACAACCCGATCGCCCGCGACTTCCGCACCTGGAAGAGATACCAGGGCGGCTGGCAGCAGGACCTCTACATCTTCGACCTGGCCACTTACGAGACCAAGAACATCACCTCGAACCCGCGCACCGACCGCGATCCCATGTGGATCGGCGACAAGATCTTCTTCAACTCCGACCGCACCGGCACCCTGAACCTCTACGTCTACGACGTGGCGGGCGGCCAGGTCGAGCCGGTCACCCAGAGCAAGCAGTGGGACGTGCGCTGGCCGAGCTCGGACAGCGTCGGACGGATCGTCTACGAGATGAACGGCGAGCTCCACGTGCTCGATACGCGCTCCCGCCAGGACAGCCGCATCGCGATCCAGGTGCCCTATGAGGGGCTCTACGACCGGCCTTCCCAGGTGTCCGCGGCGCGCAATGTCGAGGACTGGGCGCTCTCGCCCAAGGGGGAGCGGGCCGTGTTCGTGGCGCGGGGCGACATCTTCACCGCGCCCATCGAGAAGGGTCCCACCCGCAACTTGACCCGCTCTTCCAACGCGCACGACAAGTGGGCGCGCTGGTCGCCGGACGGCCGCAAGATCGCCTTCATCTCCGACAAGAGCGGCGAGGAGGAGGTCTGGCTGGTCAATCAGGACGGCTCGGGCAAGCCCGAGCAGCTCACCCAGGGAGGGAAAGCCATGCGCGATGCCCCCGAGTGGGCGCCGGACGGCAAGCGCCTGGCGTTCAGCGACAAGGATGGAAAGCTTTATGTGCTCGCGATCGCCGACCGCAAATTGATCGAGATCGCGGACAACCCCTACACCGGGATCCGCGACTACTCCTGGTCTCCCTGCGGCGGGCATCTCGCCTTCAGCGTCACCGACGCGAACCAGGCACGCTCGATCTGGATCTGGAGCGTCGACGATGGTAAAGCCAAGCGGGTGACCGGCGAACTGTTGCACGAGATTGGCCCGGTCTGGGATCCCAAGGGCGAGCATCTCTACTACTTCGCGGCCCGCGAGTACGCCCCCCAGCTCGACGCTTTCGAGCTCAACTTCGCCAGCGACCGCAACATGGGCGTCTACGCTCTCGCGCTACGCAAGGACGTGAAGAACCCCCTGCCGTTCGAAAGCGACGAGGTGACCATCGGCGAGGAGGAGAAGAAGGAAGAGAAGGCGGACGAGAAGAAGGACGAAAAGAAAGACGAGAAGAAGAAGGGTTACACGAAAATCGATTTCGACGGGCTGGCGGAGCGGATTGTGCGCATCCCGGTGCCGTTCGAGAACTATGACGGGCTGTCGGTGACCAAGGACGGCAACCTGCTGTACGTGAAGATTCCGACCTTCTACCTGGGGCGCGACGGCGGCCAGCCCTCCCTGCGCGTGTTCTCCTTCAAGGACCGCAAGGAAACGACCCTGGCCGAGGGGATCGGCGGCTTCACGATGTCCTCGGACGGCTCCAAGGTGATGGTCCAGCAGCAGGGCAATTACAACCTTTATGACGCAACGCCGAATGGCAAGGATTCCCAGAAGACCGTCTCCACCGGCGGGCTGGTGGTGAACCGGGTGCCCAAGGAGGAGTGGCACGAGGTCTTCGACGAGGTCTGGCGCCGCTACCGCGACTTCTTCTACGTCGAGAACATGCACGGTTACGACTGGGCGGCGCTGCGCGATCAGTACCGGCCGCTCGTGGCCCACGTCGGCCACCGCTCGGACCTCAACTACGTGATCGGCGAGATGATCGCCGAGCTCAACATCTCCCACGCCTACGTGGCCGGCGGCGACTTCCAGCTCCCCGACCGTCCGAAGGTGGCGCTGCCCGGGGCGCGCTTCGCGCTCGACGACAAGGCGGGGCGCTACAAGATCGCGAAGATCTTCCGCGGGCAGAACGACGAGGAGATCTATCGCTCGCCGCTGACCGAGGTCGGGGTCGACGTCAAGGAAGGCGAGTACGTGCTGGCCATCGACGGCGAGGAGCTGGTGGCCAAGGACAACCCCTACCGACTGCTGCGCCACAAGGCGGACCGGCCGGTGCGGATGACGGTCAACGGCAAGCCTGCGTTCGACGGCGCGCGGGAGATCACCTTCAAGCCGCTCGACACC